>JABXIK010000140.1 GCA_013373125.1 Gammaproteobacteria bacterium
CAACGGTCATGGTAAAGTTAGCTGCGCTGATCAAGCTTAAATCTAAAACTCCTGATGCTACCGCATCAGGGATTTTTTCGTTCTAGCTTGTCCAAAACTAGCACCATCAGCGCAGCGAATCATTTAAAACCTCAGTAGTTAGTCATGCTGGGGTTTTATTGTTTTAGCTCGAAGAAATTATCGTAGGTCACCCCAAGCAAGTCCTTGATGCTAATGCAGTAAGGAGTTTTGTATCTTTGAAGAATAATGAAATGCCTCTGCATTCAACTTAGCAACTTAGTATTTAGGTACTTAGAAATATTGTGATGGATTCACACAGGCTTTACTTGCAGGGAACATCACTCAAAAGGATAATAAGCCGCTGATTTAAGGGGTTTATGTGATTACAAGAATAAAGCGTGCTCTGCTACCGGCCATACTGATGTTAGGTTTTGTGTTATCTATTACGCACCATCGAGTTGATGATAGTGTGTTTTACTTGTGGCCAGCTCCATCAGAATTTTCAAGTGAGTCTCTCTATATCGTTAATGATATGGGATTGGCATCAGCCAAGAGCATGCACAGTGCTACGGCCATTGCATTACCAAATGGTAATCTGCTGTCCGCTTGGTACGCGGGCACCCGTGAAGGGCACACGGATGTAGAAATTTTCAGTTCAGTATTTAATAAGCAAGATCAAACCTGGTCACAACCGCACAGTATTCTAAATCGCTATCAAGCTTCCGATGACTTGAATCGATATATTAAGAAAATAGGTAATCCGGTTTTATATCGTCATCCAAGTGGTGTTACTGCTTTGTTTTATGTGTCTGTTTCCATGGCAGGTTGGGCAACCAGCCAGTTGAATATGATGCTATCTTACGATGATGCTCAAACGTGGCACGCCTCCAAACGATTAGTCTTAACGCCATTTTTAAATATCAGCACATTAATAAAGAATGATGTAGTGACTTACCAAGATGGAACCATAGGTATTACCGCTTATCATGAATTAATTGGTGAGTTTTCGCATATTGTACGTGTGGATTTGGCGGGCAATGTGATTGACAGTTATCGCATGACTCATGGTGATCACACGATTCAACCCAGTTTAATGGTTTACGATGAGCAAACTGCCGTGAGCTTGTTTCGTGATACCAGTCATGACATAGAAAAAGTGCAGCGTGCCGTGACTCATGATGCGGGAAAGACTTGGGATGCCTATACCGCCACACAGGTGAACAACCCTAATTCTGCGGTGTATGGCTTTGTGGATCTGAAAGGTCGTAGTTGGATGGTATTTAATGATGCGACGCGACAGTCAGAAACGCCTCGCAACAATTTGGCCTTGGCGGTGTCGGAAGATGAGGGTAAAACCTGGCAAACCGTTCACCATTTTGAAAACCCGCAACATAGCAGTGATGACGAAGGACGTTATGCCTATCCTTGGGTTTTGCGTGAAGCGGATAACTTCCATGTGTTTTACACATGGAATCGAGAAAAGTTTAAGCATATTTGGTTAAACCAAGCATGGTTGGAGGCGCAGTTATGAGCATTATTGTTTCATTTATAGTGTGTGCGCTATTTGCTTTGGCCGCTGCATTTGGTTTGTTACAAGTTAAGCGCTGGGGACGTTTTTGGCCATTCGCTTATTTATTAGTTGCCGTTGCTCTTGTGTTGCCACTTAGCTATTGGTTGCCTATTGAATTTTTACGCGGTTACCTTTCGGATTTAAGCGTAGCCAGTGTCATGATGTTAGTGATGTACCTCTTTAATACCATTAAGCCGAATACTCTTGCGGTGCAAAACAGCCTGCGTGTTTTTGTTTTAGTGATGGCCTTGTTGCTGTACCCAATGAGTTTAGGCTTAACCCAGTTTGATCCATTTGCAATGGGTTTTGCGAGTAATGGTGCTTATCTTTATTTTCTTTGCGGTTTATTAGTGGTTGCTGTGCTGGCATGGTTTAAAGGTTATAGCCAAATTGCTTACCTAATCGCTATTGCTCTTTTGGCTCATGGATTACATTTATATGAAAGCAATAATCTATGGGTGTATTTAATAGATCCGATCGCTGTGATTATGTGCTGCTATGGGTTTATGATTCAAGGCATTCGCCGTCTTATTCAACGTCAATCTACAACGGAAACATCTCATGCTTAAGCAACTACATATAGTCGAACGTATAGTTTACCCACTAATTCTTTTGATGCTGGCGGTGGGAAGTTACTATGCATTTACAGATGCCGAATACTACAGCGGAGTGTTAGCCAAAGAAGATGGCCCCATTGAGTGGTTAACGGTTGTGGGTTTATTGTTGTCGTGTTTTGTGTGTATTTATCGTGTGGTGACTTTACGTAAAAGTAAGAACGGTGCCTTTATTGCCGTTTGGGCGTTCTTGGCATTAGTGTGTTTCTTCGGTGCTGGAGAAGAAATTTCTTGGGGACAGCGTATTTTTGATATCGAAAGCTCTGAGTTCTTCATGCAAAATAATGCGCAAAAAGAAACGAACTTACATAACCTAGTGGTTGAAGGTAAAAAAGTTAATAAGATTATCTTCAGTGCATTATTAGGCCTATCGCTATTGACGTACCTGTTGGTGTTTACTGTACTGTATCGTCGTTCTGAGGGATTCAAAAAGTTTTGTGACTACATGGGGGTGCCGATTGCGCATTACCATCAAGTGGCGGCTTGGTTTACTGTGGCGATCGTGGCAGAAGTGTTGATTAAAGACGTGTCACGTTCGAGCGAACTATTCGAAAGTGCCGCAGTATTTGTGTTTTGTATGAATATTGCTTTCCCATTTAATAAAGAAAACTTCCAAAAGTAAAATAGCGCTATTGGCGTTACTTGCGAAAAGCCACTTAAAGAATTTAAGTGGCTTTTTTTGTGTTCGATACTTTAGTGAGTGTTATGTGTAATAGGTAAGCGAAACCAGAATTTAGCCCCTTTGCCTATGCCTTCACTATACGCTCCGATACTACCGTTGTGCGCCTCTACTAAACTTTTACAAATGGCCAAGCCTAAGCCATTACTGTTCTGCTCCGTGGCACGGTCTTGACTTACTCTAAAAGCGCGATCAAACACAAGACTCAAATGTTCCGGTAATAGCCCGACACCGCTATCGATCACGGCACACTCAAGCTCTTGATGATCAGTTACATTTAATTGCACATGTATTTTCCCGCCTGGTGGCGTATATGTAATGGCATTGCGTAATAGATTTTGTAACACCTGTTCAATTCGAGCTTCGTCTAACCATAACTGGATATTATCGTTATTAGAGCTGCTGAAACTTAACTGTATGTGTTTGTTATTTGCAGATGCTTGAAAATCGTCACACACGGCCTGAATTAGTGCGTTTATATTGGTGAGTGTAGGCGTAAGTTGTAAATCGCCGGCATCACTTTTCGCTAATACCATGATGTCATTGACTAACTTAGATAAGTTATTCATTTGTCGTTGCATGGTTTGATAACGATCTGATGATGGCGGCATCATGCCATCATCCAATGCTTCTAGATAGCCGCTGACAATTTGAATCGGAGTACGTAAATCATGGGCAAGGTCAGCGGTCATTTGTTGCTTTTGTTTATTCGCTGCGGCTAAGCGGGCTTCTGTTTCTTTTAACTGTGTAATCTCTGTGAGCAATAGGGCATAACCCAGCACCTGAATGCCATCGCGTAATTCCGAGCGCGTTACCTGAAAGCAGCGGGAGTGTTCATTACCTTGGTGCCACCATTCATTGTTATCCAGCTTGGACCAGTCTTGAACCTGAGTTAATGCTTGAATGGGTTTACCTATGCCGTCTTTTAGGGTGAACTGAAATAAATCCATAGCCGGTTGATTTGCGTCTAGGCAAAACTGATTTTGGTCGTAGACTAAAACCGGCGAATCCAGCTGATGCACGATTTGATCATAGGCCACGGGAATCAAGCGAAATGCGTTATAGCGGAATAGAGCAATCCCGTAAAAACTTACCGTCACGAGCATAAGGAAAACCACTTGATCGGCACTTTGCATAAATACCACACCAAAGAAGTCCGACAATAAACGAAACCCCAAAGGTAAAAAGCCGCCTACGGCAAACCAATACGCTTGTTTCTTATAAATGGCAGGGGCTTTACGCACATAGGTTAAGTACATGATGGTGCTTGCCGTGATGGATAAATACATTCCTGCTGCATAAATCCCAAACCACCAACCTTTTACCGTTTGGATATCATAGGCGGTGTCGCTTAGATAAGTCCCTGTCCAATACCAGTGATGCCATTCATTGGTCCACACCACTAGCATGGTGGCGATGCCCCACGTCCACACAGGCACGGTAAACCAAGGGTTCTCTAACCAATGAGCTTTGCGTGTGGCCGATAACGATAAAAACAAACCAAACACTGGCGCGCTGGCCGCCCCTAGATATTTGATACTGGTCCAGAAGAGCTTGGTATCTTGATCGATACTGGCCATTTCAAAGACAGACGTGAGCTGCCAAATGGCAATGGCCACCGCATACCAAGCAAACGTGCGCATGGTGATGTTGTTGCGAATACGAAAGGCATGGACGGCTAAAATCGATGAAATGATAAACGCGAACAGAAACGGCAATAAAATAGGATAAAAAGTGAGCTCGAAGGACATATTCATTCTCTGATGATTGCAGCTGGATTATACGTTAATCTACTCAGCCTATATTAAGAACAACCCTGTGAACAAAAGTCCCATGAGTCATACGATTTTAATAGTGGAAGATGAAGCCGACATAGCAGACGTGACGCAAGTCTATCTGCAAGCGCAAGGCTTGAATACCCATTGGTTTAATCAAGGTTTAAACGTGGTGGAATGGGTGAAACAACATGAACCCAGTGTCATCATTTTGGATCTCATGTTGCCAGGAAAAGACGGCGTCAGCATTTGTCAGGAAATTCGCCAATTTAGTGATGTGCCCATCATTATGACCACGGCAAAAGTGCAAGAGGTGGATCGCCTTATTGGCTTAGATGCAGGGGCAGATGATTATGTGTGCAAACCTTTCAGCACAAAAGAGTTGGTGGCACGGGTCAATGCCATGTTACGTCGCATTGATCGACAAGTGATTAAATCGGCACCGGCATTGCAGTTGGTGGAAGGCAGTTACACGGTGATGTATCAAGGGCAACGGGTGGAGCTGACCCAGATTGAATTCAATTTATTTCAATTGTTGTATACACACCCTGGGCGTATTTATTCTCGCGGACAAATTTTGGACTTGGTGTATTCTGATTTCCGTGAAGTCAGTGATCGCACCGTGGATTCTCATATACGTAATTTAAGAAAAAAATTGTCTCAACTTAGTTTACCCAATGATCCCATTCGTTCGGTTTATGGCGCGGGTTACGCTTATGAAATGCTTGCCCCTTAGTACAACTGATTGTTAATCAACTAAGGGGCCATGTCCTGCAAATTATTCGCAAAATAAGCGGCGTACGTCATGGATTAATGATGTCTGCGTCGCAATAAAAGCAGCGGCAATAGGCATAACATGAACGTGCCTAAACCACCGGCGCCAGTGGCGTTATCTTCATCATCCCCATCGGTTGTACTTGATTGAGAAGCGTCAAATGGAAACGCATCATCAACGTCATTGACCCCATCATTATCATCATCTTCGTCTGTACTATCGGGAATTAAATCCCCATCGAAGTCAGCCGGTTGATGGTTGGCATCCAATGGATCGCTGCCTTCGCTGATTTCAATAGCATCGCTGTAGCCGTCGTTGTCGTCGTCGGTATCCAAGTTATTGCCGATCAGGTCACCATCGGTATCAATACTTTCTGTGGCATCAAACGGGAAGGCGTCGTCGTCATCATTAACACCATCGTTGTCGTCATCGTCATCACTGGTATTGGGGATTAGATCGCCATCAAAATCCACAGGGGTGCTATTGGCGTTCAAAGCATCTGAGCCTTCCATGAGTTCGGTCAAGTCGCTGTAACCATCGCCGTCATCATCTGTATCCGCGTTATTACCGATGCCATCGCCATCGGTATCCAATGTTTCGTTAGCATCGTGAGGCAGCGCATCAGTATTGTCACCAACGCCATCGCTATCGCTATCAAGGGTTTCGGTTGCATCGTTCGGGAAGGCGTCCCCGGTGTCGTTGGTTCCATCGCCGTCAAAATCACCACCATACACATACTCAATGGCGCCAATATCCATTTGTGGGATCAGCGGGCCGCCCAGCTCTTGCGGGTAATCTGGGTTGTATTCACCCATGACGCGAGCGTTACCAAGCAGGTCGAGCCCCGCCGCGGCGGGCTCATCTTCCCACAGGCCGGCGTCGATATTGGCACTGCCCGGCACTGGCCGGTAATCACCGTTTTCCGGATCGGCTAGTTCAACAGAGCCTGTAGAAGTTACACCACACTCGCTGCCTTCTACCCAGCTATGGTATTGCTGTGACCAGTCGCTGACCTGACAAACGGTTGAACCTGTTGGCCCATTTAACAGCAAGCTGTTATACAGTTGCGCACTGCCATCGCCAGTGACCGTGAGCGCGCCACCTTCACTGTTGTACAGGGTTGACGACGAGAGGTTCAGCTGACCATCCACTGTGTACAATGCCGCCACATTACCACTGATGTTTGCGAGCAAGCTGTTATTGGCATAAAGCTTATAGTTTTCACCATTGATTGCAGGTGCGGTCATATTTTCAATGAGGGTAAAGTCCAGCATCACATAAGACGCTGAAGTCATTTGAATCGCACTGCCTTGATTAATGCCTTCCACAACCAGCGCGTTGTCACTAAGTTCGCTGTAACCATTACGCAGGGTTAAACCAACTAAATGAGGAAACTGACTGCTGCTCAATTTGTCCGTCATCGTCACTTCGAATAGCTTGATGGCATTTTGCCCGTCAATCACCACCTCGCGATTACCGTCAATTTTTACCCCTTTGGTAATGATTAGCGGACTTTCAAGGGCAATAGTCATGGCGCCGCTGAAGGTAATGGTATTTAGTTCGCTGCTGGGATCGCTGGCGCATAAATCGGCCAATGCTTGACGCAAGGTGCCAGGGCCACTATCAGCGTTACTGGTGACCGTAATGGCATTAGCTGCACAGGCACTGTAAGGGTCGTCGTCAAACCGCATCCAGTTTAATACTACATCCCCTTCTTCAATGAGAGTTTGTAAGCCAGACTTACCTTCGACCTGATAGTAGAAATCGATCACACCATCGTTGTCGCGGTCTTCATCCACCGTATCGTCTAGACCATCATTATCAAAGTCTGGAAAGTTGCCGTAACTAGTAGGGTTTGGGTCGTCCAAATCACTCGTGCCATCACCATCTGTATCGTATTTTAATGGATCTGTTAAGCCAGCAAGTTCGTCTTCATCACTGATGCCGTCGTTATCGTCGTCTAGGTCTTCATTGTTACCAATGCCGTCGCCGTCGGTATCCACAGACTCAGTGTTGTCAAACGGGAAGGCATCAAACCAATCCAATACGCCATCGTTATCGTCGTCACTGTCCCAAGCATCGGAGTAACCATCGCCGTCATAATCCTCTTGCATCACAATGGCCGATGAACAGGCTTCAGGCCCCATAAGCCCTTGCACTGAACGTGGGGTCACGCAAAAACGCACCTGCGTTCCCGCAGCAATATAGGTGTCGATGGTATTTTCGGTGGCGCCGGAAATATCCGTCCAATAGCTATTCTCTAGCGTTTGCCAGCGGTATTGGCTGCCTGACTCTTGGCTGTAGGCGTTTTCATCGGGTGCCACATACGTATGCTGGCCGAGCAACCCGGAACCGGCGACCGGCTCAGAAAATTCTGGGGTAATGTGCACGTTGGTCGCATAGGGTACATCGCCGGCTTCGAACCAGTCACCACAGCGCTCGCTGCCATAATAGGTCATACAAAAGGTAATAAACTGGTCGGCATCGCTCGCCGTTGCTTGATAACCTAAAGTGTCGGTGGCGATAGTCGTTGCCGTTGTGATGTCTTGGGTTGCAGAACGAATCCAACGAAAATCCGTTGCATCTATGCCCCAAGGCACATTGGCAAATAAATAGTCACCGACGCGGAAAGTGCGTGTCACTTTGTCTACCATTGGCACGACATATTCTCGATTTTCGATCGGTCCCCAAAACTTTCGGTAGTCTAGGACCTCTAGCGTGTGTGGATACGGAATGTTGGCTAACCATGCCCCCCCTGATCTATATTCGCCGAAATCGGTGTTGCCACACGTACCACAATGCGATTCGGTGGCGTAAGCCGATAAGGTCATGGCGTGCAGTTGCCAGGCGCTGAAGGTTTCGCCAAACTGAGCAATGCCGGAATCATATCCTTCCCGAAGATAAAATTCCGCAGCTTTCGCATTCGGCAAATCATAGTTCAAGTAGGCGGCGGCTTGATTGGCTGCCCATTCAGGCACCGTCACATATTCATTGATTTTAGCGTGGTTGCGCAGAGTGTAATCCCGCACGCTAAAGAGTCGTTGTGGAATACTCAACTCAGGCGGCGAACCCCATACGGCACCCGGTCCACCACTGATATAGCCTGAGTTATCGTGGGTAGTAGACGCGCTCCAGTGGATGGTATCTTGATCAAGAATGGTATCGCCCAAGGCATAGTCGACACAGGCGGTATTCATACTGTCAAAGGTACAGGTATTATAGTGATAGGTGGCAAACCAGTGCCAGGTATCAAAACCAAAAAAGTAATCGTCCCAGCCACGGTCCGCCACATAATTAGGGTGTAATAGTGACAAGGTTCCGGTGATCGGCTGATTGTCGGCATCAACGGTAGGGCTGGCGATATCGTTTTCGATAATGTTGGTGTAATCCCAATTGTCATGCTCAGAATACAGAGTGCGCTGCATTTTTAACGGTTCAAAATCAGCATCCACATAGGGAAAACGCGGCGTGTTAAATTTGCCACGGCTGAACATATCCGCGGGCATCGACATGTACATACAGAAATTTTGTACGTCGTCATCTTCAGCGCAGGCCGCTTTATTTAATAGCGGCGAGGTCGCTGCGCTGTGCGGATAATTGGTAAAATTAGTCGTTGGTACGGTCAGATAACTGCCACCACGAATATTGGTGCTAGTATCTTTGACAAAATG
>JABXIK010000124.1 GCA_013373125.1 Gammaproteobacteria bacterium
TCAATATGATGATTCTTGGAGCACAAAACTTGAGGTGTACTACAAAGACATTGATGAGTTGATCGTTGCCAACCCGGAATTAGCCACCGACGCGAACGCTACTCCCACCTATCTCAATGGAGGCACAGGTGAAGCTTATGGCTTGGAATTATTAATAAACAAAAACCTCACAGATAAATGGTATGGCTGGTTAAGCGTGGCGTACAGTAAAACCAAGCGCACCAACGACCTCACAGGTTTAGACTTAGACTATGAATTGGATCGCCCTTGGATTGTTAATTTAGTTGCCACCTACCAAAAGAACGAAAAGACCTCGTATGGGTTTAAATGGCGCTATCAAAGCGGCAGTTTAATCACCCCCATTACAGGCGCGACACCTTATGATGCGAACGGAAATGAGATTGATCCAGCCCCTGCAAATCCTGCAGATGCTTATATCTATGATCCTAACGAAGGCAAACCCAACTCTCAACGTTTAAGCCCGTATCACAGGTTGGATTTCCGCTTAGATCACGATGTGTCAAAACGCAGCACTGTGTATTTTGAGATCATCAACCTGTATAACCGCGCCAATGTGAGTGACTACAGTTACAACAAAGATTACACAGAAAAAGAAGAAGTGACATCACTCCCGATTATTTTCTCGGTGGGTGCTAAGTTAGTGTTCTAACGCTCATACTAAAGCGTAAAATGAAAAAAGGCGGCTACCCACAATGAATAGCCGCCTTTTTTTGAAATTTTTTAAATAAAAATCTATCGGCTTACCCAAGCTTGCATACGACGATCCATACTCAAGCGTAACAAACGTAAACCTTCGTTCATCACATTATAATGAGCATCAATAATTTGCGTGCTCAGTGTAAAGATCTCATCCGCGCTGGTGACAATTTCGCGCCCGCTTAATAAATCATGCATCACGATGCCGGTTAAGCGTTCTAATTTCGGTTCGCACAATAAGGCATCAATTAAAGACGACGTTATATCTAATGCTTCCTGGCTTAGATGCTGCGCCTGTTGTTTCACCTTGATTTGTTGTTTGTTCAATTGGCCCATTAAGAAACGCAACCGCATTTCGCAAGCATCGTCCATAACCCCCACAACCGCGGTGGATGTACCCAATGCTCGAATCTGCCCCAGCATCTCAATAAACGCCGGCACATCATTTAATACATAATGACTTAAAGCTTGATGTTGGGAGCCTGTTTCAATGAGGTCTTCGGCTTTATTTCCCAGAATGGAAATGTAATCCAGCAGTTGTTTAACAAGATGGCTGTGCAGCTCAAAATTCTCAATGATTTCGTCTTGTCGCCATTGTAGATGCACGGTCTGCCAAGCATTTCGTATGTCTTCCCATTGACGCTCATCAATCACATCCACACATTCTGCTTGCTGGCGCTCCAACTCTTTAAAACGTGCATTCACCTCACGAGCTAATACGCGGGTCTTGCTCTCAAAAAACGGGTTACCTGCCAACGCAGCATTCGTGGCTGCGCGGTGCTGCTGTACCACACGCACTTGCTCAAACAGCGACTTCACAAGATCTAACGCCTTGATGCGCAATTGCTGATTTTGATGCAATTCGGCCAGGTTACTCATGTCGGCTTCAGCGTTGTACATAAATTGCTTCACTTTTGTGCTACAGATAAAAAACGATATTTCTATTTAGCAATCAGCGTACCAATCTCAAATCCCCTTATAATCAGCCACTTAGCCCACTTTGATGACATATGCAGTAACTGCCTGCACTTCAATTGTGCAAACAAGCCTCAAAAAACAGCACAAAAGTAATGCGTAAATTGTCTAATCAATCTCATGCACCGAAATGGTGAACACAGAGAACCGACTCCTCCAAAATCACTCAATTTGGTTTCAGCTAAATTACGGGCAAAAAAAAGCGCACCTTGGCAAGCCAAGATGCGCAATCAGAGACAACGTCTTAAATCATTAGAACTTATAGTTCACCTGAGCCGATAGACCGAATACATCGATTTCGTATTCGCCTGTTACGCTGGTTTTGCTATCTGTTGGTTGGTTGTTTAGATCTTTGTTTACTTCTTTTAGATCCATTGGGTACATAAACAAGTAGCCTGCAGCCACATCAAAAGATAGGTTTTGATCCACTGTGTAACCGGCACCAATGGTTACCCACTGACGGTCAGAAGACGGTACACGAGCAGTACGGTATTCATCACGTACAGGAGACTGGTCGTAAGCATAACCCGCGCGTAGAGCCAGCTTGTCGTTTAGTTGGTAAGTACCACCAACGGCTAATGCCCACACGTCTACCCAGCTTTCATCAATGTGGCCGATGTAGCCGTTACTCAACCCATTCAACTCAGATACATCGGAGATATGGATAGTGCCATCAGTTAAACCACCTGTATCTTCTGTTGCAATGACGTCAAACGATTTGAATGATGACCAACCCGTCCAAGTGGCACCCGCTTGAAGCAATAGCGCATCACTAAACTGATGTGCTACAGATAAGGTTGCAGACGCAGGCGTCGTTAATGGTACCTTGGATGCTTGTGGTGCAATTGATGTTTGTGCTGTTGAAATTACCGCCCCCACTGGCACCTTCATGTCATTCGCTTCAGAATAAATATAGAAGGCATCTGAGCCATCAAATTTAGAGTCACCCTCTAGCTCAAATTCAATTTCTGAGCGGTAAGTGAATCCTAATGTCGTTGCGTCATCTAGTTTATAATAAAGGCCTAAATTCCAACCAACACCCCAATCGTCCCCCTTAACTTCATAGTGATTTTCAAATCCTGCGTTACTTGAATCAATTAATGGGGAGTTCTCACCACTTACAAACCCTTGATCTTTTACCCATTGATCCGCAGCAGCAGAGCCATACGCAGCCAATACTTGTTGGTAACCACCTGCAAGTGCTGAACTATAAGGAACGGAATCTACAAATTTAGACAGTAGTCCTTCCATGTAAACGATGTCTAAACCACCACCTATGCTTAATTTGTCATTCACTTTAAATGCAAATGTCGGTGCAATTTCTAACGACATTAAAGAGGTTTCATCGGCAAAACCACCGCCTACGAAATCGTCGTCATAGTTGGTCTTAGTACCGAATGGAGTAAATACACCTAGACCTACAGAGAACTTTTCGTTGATTGGGCGAGCATAATAGAAAAATGGGATAAATGATTCGCCCAAGTAGTTACCACCATCAGAATACGGGTCGGCGTCATCAGCACCCGTTATATCCAGCCCCCCAACGTTAGTCGCATTGCCAGTAAATTCACCATAACCATTAATATAAGTAAAACCTGCGGTCAGTTGTGCACGGTCTAATTGTGTCATAGCTGCTGGATTATAAAACACAACCGATGCGTCTTCGGCCATGGCCGCGCGACCTGCGTGTGCGGTACCCATACCGGCAGCGCTTTGTTCATTCAATTTATAACCAGAGGCCATTGCTACTGATGGCAGGATGGTGGCTGCCACGATCGCTGATCTTAGTGCTATTTTTTTATTGATCACGATGTATACCTTTATTTAACAAGCTATCGGAAACCGCAACCTAAAACTGTGCGGCGCTGTCTTCCGGTTTTATTTTTATTATTGGAAAAATTGCGCCGCAGTATGCCAATGGACAAAAGAAGCCACCAGACAAAAAACCATAAAAACACTCTGTTTTATTTCATTTTGACTATTTTATAGTCAGACCATGAAATTTAAGTGTACATATGTACCACTAAAAAGCACTGGCATGATGGGCATTATTGTTCCAAAATAGCAACAGTACTGAATTTAGAGCAGGCATTACTATGGAACAATTTGATCTCAACGAAATTGCCATTTTCGTCAAAGTCGTCGACGCCGGTAGTTTCACCGGAGCGGCCAAATCTTTGGGGCTGCCTAAATCCACCGTGAGTCGTAAGATCACTCAATTAGAAGAACGCCTTGGGGTGAGACTGCTGCAACGCACGACTCGTACCTTAAGCTTAACCGATACCGGTAGCGCTTATTACAACCAGTGCTCTCGCATTATTGGAGATGTGGAAGAAGCCAACATTGCCGTAACCGAGATGCAATCCAAACCGAAAGGATTGCTGCGCATTACAGCCCCAATGCTGTTTGGTGCTGAGGTTTTAAGTGACCTGGTTTCTGAGTTTTTACAGAATAACCCCGAAATCCAATTGGAAATCATGCTAACAGACCAGCCTTTGGATTTAATTCAAGAAGGCATCGACGTGGCCTTCCGTGTCGGCCAATTGGCCGACTCCTCTTTGATTGCTCGCTCACTAGGTAATGTCAAAACCGTAACGTGCGCGAGTCCAAGTTATATTGAAAAGCACGGATCCCCCTCTCACCCAAGCGAGTTGCATCAGCACACCATTATGGGCTGGAATGCTCGCAACACCTGGGAATACGATACCCCTGAAGCCATCAGCATTGATTTAAAACCTAAGGTACAGGTAAACGATGCGCTGAGCATGAGAAAGATGGCGCTAAATGGTTTAGGGATTGCGCGTCTACCCGCCTTTTTATGTGCGGAGGATATTAAAGAAGGCCGTCTCGCCCCGATATTATGTGATTGGTCTTATACCAGCACACCCATTCATGCGCTGTATCCAAGCAATCGTCATCTAAGCGTAAAAGTACGCTCATTTGTGGACTTCATCGTTGAAGAGCTGCGCAACAACCAACCATGGGACGCGGACTTCTCCGAAATCCACGCTCACGGCTGCAATGCCTTAAACAGCAAAAAGTAAGCAATGAGGTATTAACTCTCGTTAATAATCTGTAAGAGTTTTTTGCGCTGCTCGGCGCTGAATTTCACCTTATCATTGGATAAGAACACGCCGAGCTCCTTAATCACATGCTGAAAGTTTTCATCCAACTGTAAACCTTTCGAGAAAATCGCATTGGTGGTTTGTAAGCCATACTCCATGACCTTTTCTAATGCTCTTTCTTGCTCTTCGTGAAGCGCTAAATTCACAATGATTTCGTTAATGCCATCGGACATGTTCTCAACCACATCCGCGATACTTTTCATTACATCCTGATATCCGGCATCAATCTCTTCCATCATGGTTTGCATCTTTATGGATAAACTGCGTACCATTTGTTGTTGGTCTTGAACTTGCTGCACATTCTCCAGCGCTTTTAAGCGAGCATCGGCGCCTTGTAGTAACGAGAAGAGATTATCTTTCAACGCGCCATATTTCTTTTCATCATCCAGCGGCATGTCTTTCACAAGTACGGAAACTTGCTCGTAGTTCATGACACTACGTTTACCGAAGTCGATGTAGCGTCCATCATGTTGCAATTCCCACATGAGCTTGGATTCCAGCTCCCGCGACATGCCTGAGGCTTCCATATTTTTTACGCCCATCTCACTGCGCAATTGCACACTGGCCTTTAACCCATATGCGTTCACGGCCTGCAATAGACGCATACCTAATTCATCTAGGTTGTTACATTGGTGGACTTCTAATAGAAATTGAATGTTGATACCCAGATCTGAGGTATCGGACATGGCAATGAAAGCAAGTTCGGTAGCTTGCTTCACCTGTGCTTGCAGTTGATCATTAGCGATCTTATTGAAGATTAATTTTTCGCAACGCAGAGCAATTTCTTCTTCTGTTGCCTGCATATCAATGATGTCATCACAGCCCATTTCGAATGCTTGCACACAGGTTTGCTCTAATGCTTCGCCATGCAAAATAATAATGGGCACTTGGTCGAAGCCAAACTCATTGCGAACTCGCTCAATCAGCGCCAGTGCTTCTGGGCCAGACTGAATAAAATCTAATACTATTAGCTTAGTGTCATCGGATAGATGGCTAAGCAATTGAGCTTCGATTGGAAATTGTTGGAGTTGATAGCGACTACCTAGCGTCTCAGATAACAATCTCGGGCGTTCACTTAATATGGCTATGCTGTCTGTCATTTCGTCCATGATGCCTCACCTTACTATTTATAAGGTTTAGCTGAAATCCAGTCATTTGCCAGTAAAACCCTTAGATTACCCCGACTTCTCTGGCCTTAATAATTGCTTGTGTTCGACTCTTCACACCCAGCTTAGAATTGATGCGTCGGGCATGGGTTTTAACCGTATGCAGACTGATGAAAAGTCGCTCGGCAATCTCTTGATTACTTAAACCCTCGGCAATGAGTTTAAGCACTGCCAACTCACGTTGACTGATGATACTGCGTACTTGCGCAAATGCTTGGTTATGGTGCCCACCATCATTCACTTCGATATTACTCAAAATGGTGCGAATGAATTCCTTTTGCTGAATATTGGTGGGTAACTGATTATATAAAGCGGACATACCCTGGCTGTATTCAATAAAAGGCATGATGCAAAAATTCTTTTCCGCCATGGTGATGGCTTTACGAAAATCTTGTAGAGCGTTGTCTTCTTGCCCTAGCTGGTAGCGTAACAAAGCTCGCATCAAATACACAAAGATCAAAGCGAATCCCTGTTGATTAGGTAAACCATGGTCTAGCTTTTTATCCAATAGTTTTAACGCTACCTTATGTTGACCTGAGATGGACTTTGCACGTACATAGAATACATCTACCAAACCACGAAGGTCTGGATAATGTTCCGGCGATAATGCATATTCATTTTGCTCTAAAAGGTCATACAGATATTTTAAGTTAGCCTGTGCTGCGTCTAATTTATTTTCATCAATCAATAAATTCACACGCATAGTGGATAACCAAGGCTGATAGGTAAACCCAGGCACCGACCAATATTGCAATATCGCTTCTACACGAGACAAATAGCCATACGCTTTTTCTAATTGACCACGTTGTCTAGCTAAATTGTTTAATAAGATATAACCCATGATGATGTAGGAATCATGGCAATGTTCAGAAACATCCACACCTTGAAGTAAAAGCTGCTCAGCCTCATCCGGTTGATTGCGTAGCCACACCACATAACCTTTATAGATCAATAAGCGCCCATAGGCTGCCGCTCGTTGTGGATTCATTAAGCGCTCAGCAAGAGCCAAGCCTTCATTCAATAATTTTTCTGCTAAATATAAATTACCTTTTACTTGTTCAATACGTGCTTGAGCGTGCAATGCCAACATCTCTAAATGGATGCTACCCACTGAACGTGCCGTTTCAAATGACAAGCGATTATACTGTCGCGCTTCTGCCAACTTATTAAGCGTCATATAGATGTTCGATAAATTAAAATACGTCACCGTTTTGGCCATGTAACTGCGATCATCTAATTTATCGAGGGCTTGCTTAGATAACTGAATCGCATTACTGATTTTGCCACGACTGCGCGCAATGTAGGCTCTAATAGCAAAGAGTTGGCCCGAAACGCTCTCAGGCAAAATTGACGTATCTAACAGTAAGAAGCGATCCATTTGAGCCATTAGTCGCTCCGCATCATCAAATTGCTGTGCTAACGCTAACGTCCAACTGAAGATCACAACCAATCTTGGTGAAGCCGTGATCACATCATCTGGTAATTGTTTTTTCCATTGCAGTAATTGCGCAATATCCTGCTCTTCTAGGATGGATTCAGCCGTTGACTGTAACAGCTTAGCGGCTTGCTGTTTATTGCCAGCCTTAAGCGCCATCTCCACAGCCTCTACATGATGCTGATGCTGGTGCAACCACTCACTCGCTCGCTCCATGTTTTGCGTCTGAGCAAGACCGTCCATTGATGAAATTAAATAAGCTCTTAATAACGGGTGTAAATAAAACCAGCTGTTTGCGTTTTTATCTCGTAAAACCAATAAATGCTTTTGAGAAAGGCTTGCTAATATCTCACTACTACATTCTCTTTCATAAACTGCATTTAAATATAAACCATTGGCTTTTTCTAAGATGGCCAGTTGCTGACAAATTTCAAGCTCGTCAGGACTAATAGTTGGGCGCCATTGTTCAGCAAAATAACTTTCTATAATGGTTTCATCGCCCTTCACCCAATATTGCTGCTTTTGGTCGTGTAAGGTTTTAATTAAAACCAAACCAGTGAACCAACCGGCACTTTGTTCAAATATGGCATCCACATCCGAGTGCTCTAAAGGTTCTTTAAACGTATGTGATAACCATTGCAGCGTTTCATCACGCGATAGCTTTAAATCATCTTCGCTGTAGATCGAGCACACACCTTGACCAATATAGCGAGAAATAGGAAAAGGAAAGGTTTGCTGAGACGTAAAATACCACTTCACATTTGGACCGGCATATTCAATCCATTGTGATAACAACTCTAAACTTTCAGCACTATTTATATGATGAATATCGTCCAGCGCGATGTGTACGATGTGATTGATAGCGGCTAGCTCTTGATGCAATAGATGCGCAATGTCTTCAATACTTTCATCTTGTTCAAGAGCCTTCAACGATAAAGGTACACATTTTTTATCCGCGGAATGCAGTGCACAAACGAGGTACGTCAGAAATCGTAAGGCATCATTTTCTTTTGGATCTAAGGTGAGCCAAGCAACCACTTCTTTCTGTTGCTTTTTAAGGTGCATCCATTGCGCTAACGCCAGTGATTTGCCATAACCAGACGCTGCTTCAAACACATGAAATCTATGATCGGCATGCGCATCCAATTTAGCCATTACAGATTCACGACGAATAAAATGCAGCGGCAATAAAGGCAACTGCAGCTTCATCGCCAAGACACGGATTCGACTTTCAGAGAGTGTTTTTACTACAGAGTTTTCAATTGAAAACACGACTTCGCCCCTGATCTTTTTATTATTTTTTAATCAATGGTACTAAGACTGGATACGCCAATTTAGGCAAGCATGAGAACACTAAGCTTAAAGAAGATCAAGACTTGGTTGAATCTTTGCCGATTTGGCGCAATTAGGCCAAAAATATCAACATACAGGCATAAAAAAACCCTGCCTAAGCAGGGTTTTTTACACTCATAAACTCGTTAAGACGCTTTAGCGCACACCAGCACGACGCAATGCGGCAGGAGTGTAGTCCTTTTCACTACGAGTAAAGCCGAAATCATATGGCTGAGTTTCTTCGTTATCCAAGCCCAATGCTAGGTAACGACCAGACTGCAAGTCATATAGAGTTTCGATGGTGTACCAAGGTACTTTGTGATCGTAGAAGAAAATGTTATGCGCTTCTGCTACACGCCATAGGTCGCCACGACCGTCGAAGTGATCGATTTCAGTGGCTTGCCAAGTATCTTCATCAATGTAGAAGGTACGCTTACCATAGATATGACGCTGACCCGCTTTTAGCGTCGCTTCCACGTGCCATACACGGTGTAACTCATAACGAGTTAGGTCTTGGTTAATGTGACCCGCTTTGATGATGTCATCATACTTCAACGTATCAGAGTTCAACTTGTAAGAGTTATAAGGAATGTAAACCTCTTTCTTACCAATTAACTTCCAGTTGTAACGATCAGGAGCACCGTTGTACATATCGAAGTTATCGGAAGTACGTAGGCCATCAGCCGCTGTACCTGGACCGTCATACGCTACCTGAGGTGCACGACGCACACGACGTTGGCCTGCGTTATAGATCCAAGCTTTGCGCGGCTCTTTTACTTGGTTCAATGTTTCATGAACAAGTAGTACGTTACCCGCTAAACGCGCAGGAGAGACCACATCCTGTTTAAAGTAAAACAAGATATTATTGTCTTTCATGGTGCTTGGATCGTAATCCGCTAGTTTATTCTTGAAAGTAAATTCATCACGGAATTTAACCACAGAATAAGTACCATTTGCTTGAGGTGTCGCCTGACCAATTACACGGGTCACACTACCACCACGGTAACGTACGATATGGTTCCAAATCACCTCTAAACCATCTTTAGGCACAGGAAATGGAATACCTACATCATAGTTTTCCATACCGTTACCGCCCTCAACTAACTTGGTTGAAGTGGCATTTTTAACCGTAGCATCATAAATATCTTTTGGATAAGCGGAGCTACGACGTGTTTGATACACAGGCATCTTGTATGTTTCTGGGTACTTCTTAAACATCGCAATCTGACCTTCGGTCAAATTCGCTGCGTATTTCGTGTAGTTTTGCGCCGTAATGGTGAATTGCACTTTATCACCAGGGAACGGATCCACATGTTTACCACCGGCTTTAAAATTAGCAGGAGGCTCAATACCGCCTGTCCACGCAGGGATAGCACCACCGTTACCTTTTTTCTCAGCACCGATTGGCGTGAGATCTTTACCAAGACGCGCCGCATCTTGAGCAGACACCGCTGCCAGCACGTTGCCGGCAGCTAGGGTCAGCGCTACCGCTGACCCGATTAACGTTTTCTTCATCAACATATTCATTCCTTAACAATTATGAGCTTACAAAAAAGTGTAGCAGTTAGAACGTCACTTTCAGGTTTAAGCTAACATTGTCACGATCTTTCAACTGATCGTAATCACTGCCTTCGTACATGGTGTAAGCAATACCACCACTGTAAGCATTCAAGTAATCAAAGTTTAAGGCTAAATCGGTTTTGATACGGCCATCAACAAATGCGCCGCCTGGCTCAGGTGCAGTACCTTCATCCAAGCCAATTGATAGTTGTGGCTTAAAGTTCACACCTAAGAACGCATTTGGATAGTCCAAAGAAGCACGGGCGCGGATACCGTATGACACATCATCTACATAACCATCATTAGTACAGTAATCGCTATTCAAGTTAGCGCCTTTTGCATCAGTTAAACAGCGATCACCACCACTGCCATCTGGAACTGTACCAATACCATATGCACCAGAGCGACCGTAACGGGCTTCACTTAAGCTAGGTAAGTCAGGGATATAGGTGGCACCAATTTCAGACACAAAACTCAAACGGCTAGCGCCAAGTACTTGATCAAAGAACTTGATGAATGTCATCTGAGCTTGCCATACATCAAAGCGATCAAAACCATCAAATGACTCTCCAGCTAATTGACCAACAGCATCAGTAAGGTCAGAAGCTTCGCCACTATCAACCAATGGCTGAGCAATTTGTTGCAATAGCAAACTCATATCATTCAAGGTACCACCAAGAATTAACTCAAAAGAGTTCCATTGAAGTGGATAATCCTGCTTCAAGCTGATTTCACCACCGATGGACCAACCACTTTCGGTACCACGGCTAAAAGAAACACCCGTCAACTTAATATCTTCAGGATAAACCACTTGATATTTAGGAAAGCTACTTGAGTCAACTGCAGCTGTACCAGAAATATATGGTAAACGACTATGTATATTCATGTGATACAAGCCAAATTCTGTGTCACCCAAAGCTTCAGAATACCAACGTAAGGCTATACCAAATTGGCCATCATCGCTTGGCTCATCATCTGGGGTGATTCGCTCGGTTATCGGCTGTGTACCGACGTTATTATTGTAATTATCAAGGATGGTTCGCTCATCTATACCCCCTCCAAGAATTACAGGACCACAGCCATCGGCGATAATGTCGACAGTTGAGAAGAATGTTCCGCACGCATCTGGGCGGGTTTTTTCCCATTCCAACTGATAGAAGGCTTCTAGCGTTACATTATCAGTAAGACCAAAAGAGCCATATGCCATATTAACAGGCAATAGCACTTCTTTAACTTCTACACCTGGTTTGCGAATCGCTGACGCATTCACAGGGTTAATGGAGTTAATACCACCAAGGATGAAAGTACTTTCACCCCAGCTTACTACTTGGCGACCTAAGCGCAATGAAGCAGGTGTATCACCAAGATAGGCGTTATACCAAACAAAGGCATCCAACAGGTCATAACCTTGGCCAGCTGCATCTTTAGTTTCGTCACTGTATTCTTTAAAGGCTGGGTCATCATCCATGATTACAGAATCATAGAAAGCAGAGCCACGGAAAAACGCACCAGCATCCCCCCAAACCAGTTCTAAATCCACGTTACCCTTAAGCACATTGGTAATCATGTCGTTTTTTTCGTAGTTCAGAGTGCCATCATCGTAGTTATAAGTTGAGCCGGTTGCGCCAGCTTTATTCGCAGGATGAATTTGCGATAAATCTTGCTCTTCCGTTCTAAAGCCCACGCCGTAGGAGATACTGGTATTCAGTTGGCCCACAACAGGACCCGCGTTAAATTCGATCGCCTGAGAGCCTGCCGCGCTAAGCGCGGCAACAGCTAAGGCTAGTGTTTTTATTTTATTCATTCCTGACCTCTTATTATTCATATTATTTGTCATCTATAGGTCTTTAATTACTGCAGTAAATTACCATCTGCAACTGTAATACCTGCACCATCACTTGTTATGAAGGTTGTAGTTCCGGTGACCATTTCAGTAAACGCATCAACAACATCGGCAGAAGAATAAGTACCATGTGTTCCCTCTACATATTTAGCAACTGGATACATTCCTCCTTGGCCAGCACCAGCAGCACTTACCGTAGTACTATTTAATAATTGAATTAATTTATCTGTACCTGCGATCTCATTAAATGCTGTTTCAACACGGTCAGCCCCAACAGGTGTTGTTGCTGTTGTTGCATTGTTAGGTACAACCAAATCTGATGGGTAAGGTGCACTTAATCCTTGAGCCGCAGTAACAATGTCTTCAGGTAGGTTGGCATAATCCGCCGCATCCACGGCCCCTCCACCTACCATTTCAATAATGAATGTTGGTGTTTCCGCATCACCATCAGTCCCCAAAGATTCAATAAAGTTTACTGGATCAGCCGTATCTACCGTTGCTTGGAAAACGCGGAAGAAAGACTCAAGATTTGAATCGCCTTGACTTAAACCATTTGCAGCAAGGCCTGGTAGTAGTGACTGACTGAACACCACAGAGTTCTCTAGAAGTTTAGGTAAACCACCACCTGGGGTTGCCAAAGTCGCTGTTTGAATCTGATTTAAAGAAGTATTGCCAGCCAATACCGTTGCATCATTATTAACCGCAACGAAAGTTGCACCAACAATTGCACCTAGTGAGTGACCTACAAAATGAACATCCGCAGGGTTAAGGTCATCAGCCGTGCCATCACCATTGACATCAATATCATCAACACTGGCATTAAGATTTAATAAATCCATTACTGCTTGACGTAGATTATCACGTGTACGTTGGAAGTGATCCAAACGAATAAAGAAGTCCCCGGACTTACCGAAAGCCGAACCATCGTCAACAGTACCATTTGTCATTGGTGTTGGCGCTAGTTGAGCATTAGCAGCCAAATTTTCATGACGCTCAGCAAGGCTTGCAAACAAAGAGTTGGCATCCGCATCTGCAAGTACTTTATTTGCCGCAGCCCAAGGAGTGGTTGCTGCAATATCTGCATCATAATTTACGGTAAATGCCATCCTTGTATTATCAACTGCATCACCATCTTTATCGGTAGCAACAGGTGCAATACCATGATGCGGTAAATCAATTGCAATAACAGCAGAACAGGTAGACTGAGCCAATTGAGAGGCCATACCTAATGTCGCAGCACGATCAACGGTGATACCGTGTTGAAAGATAATAGTTGACCAACCAGCTCCTGGCTTAGCACAACCACTATCATAGTCAGCTTGTAATTGTGTGAGCGTTCTTCCTGCAGCTGAAGCAAAGGCCTCTGCTGCAGCTTTAGCTGCTGCTGTATTTGCCGTAACAATAGGCTCAATCATTAGAATTGGCACAACCGCATCGCGCTGCTCTTTTGCAAATGGGTAGCGGTAAGTTACGTTAGTTTCCTCATTTACATCCTTCGGCGGCGTTGTTCCAGCAGTTTGCCCAAGCGCACCATCTAACACAGCACCCACAACCGAATTTGCTTCCCACTGCTGTCCACTTTCAGCGGTTAATAATGCAGTATACTGAGGTAATTTAATTGCACCTTGACTGATAGTAACAGTGGCAGGTAGTGATGCACTTAAACCAATACCCGGCACTTGATTAATTCCAGCCCCACTTAAGTTGGTAATCGTAGCCGTTTCACGTTTACGAGGATTTTCATAAGCAATTGCACCACCCAAGTTAGGGTTTGCAGTAGTTAGTGCAGCATTGGCCACGCCGATTGCTGTAGGAATTTTTGCTGCATCAGCAACACCTGATGCATCAATCCCTCCAGCTGTAATCACTGCATCTGCTATTGTATTGTTAGTAATCACAGATGGAGCCCAATAACCTGGATAAGCCATAGATTTCAGAACTGTATGAGGATCAACTGTTGTAAAACCAGCTGTTAGTGCAATGCCATCATTTAAAGCTGTTGGAACCGCAGTAGTTAAAATTGCACCAGCCATTTGCTCCCAGCCTTGAATAGATGCCCTCACACCTGCTAAAGAAGTTGTAAACAAATCACCTGTACCTTTAAGGAAGGTATAGTCGCTGGATGCTGCAATTGCTTCACCGGAGGCATCATCCACCCCACCAGTGATTAAAACAATGTACTTAGTTTTTGGATCCAATGGCTTCAATGGATTCACTCGAATCAAATTGTCAGTGCCGTTATCAACACTTACCACTGAAACAGAATAGTCAGTACCTGCGACTGGCTGCATATTTATGATGCCGTCTGTGGTTGCATCAAAAGTAGAACCTAACAAATTTCTCGCAGCAACAGTCTCAGTGGAATTGGCAGGAGCAGTTCCATCTTGCTTGGTTTGCGCAAAAAATGGAGAAAGAGAAGCTAAATCAAGCGCATCAACTGACGTAGCATCAACGCCATCAGGTAGAATTAAATTTGCACCGGCTATATCCGCATAGCTTGGGAGCTTGATCAAATGAACAGTAGAACCAGCCACTACGGTTGCAGGATCGACAGAGCCACTCATAGGGATGTCAATATTAGCAACTGTGGAGATACCACCATCTAAATCATCAATTGCATTGGTTACTGCATTTTCACTGATGCCTCCCTCAGCTCCTGTATCTGCTGTACCATCACTAGTTGCAGCCTTAGCAAAAATAAAATCTATCCCAACTGGCAACTTAGCGTTAACAGGATTAAATACTGGATGAACCGCCTGAGCCGCTACCGCTGCATCGTTACCTTGTTGTACAACTGGCTTCGCACCAGCATTATCCGTCGTACTACTGATATTACAGCCAGCGAGTCCCACCATTGAGGCGGTGACGGCAAGACTTAATAGGGATTTTTTAAGCATAGGAGTAGTTCCCCTTGTTTTTATGATTGTTAGGACTTGCTTAATTGTTGAGGCCAA
>JABXIK010000146.1 GCA_013373125.1 Gammaproteobacteria bacterium
GACAGAGCGTGCGATTAAGTTGCGTTTCGGTGAGATCATTGAAGACGATATTCAACCGGGTATTCATATCAAAGTACCTATGATTGATAACGTGAAAAAATTCGATGCTCGTATCTTAACCTTGGATGCTCGTCCTGAGCGCTTCTTAACTGCTGGTAAGAAATTCTTGATCGTGGATAGCTTTGTTAAGTGGCGTATCGAAAATGTACGTGACTTTTATAAGGCAACTTCTGGAGATCGTTGGAGAGCTGCGAGCTTGTTAGCCAACTTGGTAAACGACGGTATTCGTGCTGAGTTTGCCAACCGCACAGTACAAGAAGTGGTGTCTGGTGAGCGTGATGAGCTGATGGTGCATTTAACTAAAGTTCTAAATGAGCAATCCGAAAGCCAGTACGGTATCAAGATTTTGGATACTCGCGTTAAGGGGATTGATCTTCCAGAAGATCTAATGAACAACGTGTATCGTCGTATGTCCGCTGAGCGTGAGCGAGAAGCTCGCGAATTACGTTCGCAAGGTAAAGAGCTTGCAGAAGGTATTCGCGCCGATGCGGATCGTCAAAAGACCGTATTAGTAGCAGAAGCCTACCGTGAGTCAGAAGTGACTCGAGGTGAAGGGGATGCAAAAGCGGCGGCGATTTACTCAAAAGCCTTTAACCGTGACCCTGAGTTCTATGCGTTTACTCGATCTTTAAAAGCCTACGAAGAAACCTTCAATGGCCAAGAAGATGTGTTACTGCTTAAGCCTGAGAGTGACTTCTTCAAATACATGAAGAAATCCAGCGGGAAATAAGCCCGACTAGCCTAGCTAGTCACCTAAAAGGCCACCTCGGTGGCCTTTTGCTTTAGTGGCTTACATCGCCGTAAAAAACGTGTAGAATTCGCGAAACCGGGCTAATCCCCGGTTTTTTTATGTACAGGAAGTAAGCAAATTCGCAGAAACACAGGGTCTGCGATAGGTACAGAATGTACACAATAGCGTGATTTCAGGGGCTCCTGGCGCGCATTTGTAGTGACCCTTATGATAGACAGCTCTGTTTGGCAGCAATTTTTGATCGCGTTCAGTCTGGTCTTGGTGTTGGAAGGCATTATTCCTTTCCTATATCCCAGCCGCTGGCGTCGCTTGGTGGTGCAAATGGCCACCATGGACGATAAAACCATGCGAATCATTGGCCTTGTGAGCATGCTCTGTGGTGTAGGGCTTTTAATGATAGTTACCTAGAGATAAAAGCGAGTTCAGTATGAATCAAGCCGATCGCTGGTTGTTACCCGACGGTATCGAAGAACTCTTGCCGCCAGAGGCAAAGCAGCTTGAAACCATGCGTCGTACCCTGCTAGATACCTTTGCAAACTGGGGTTATGAGCTGGTGGTTCCGCCACAACTTGAATTTCTTGAATCATTGCTAACCGGTGTTGGTAGTGACCTTAATCTGCAAACCTTCAAAGTGACCGATCAATTAACCGGTCGTTTGATGGGGGTGAGTGCAGATATCACTCCGCAAGTAGCGCGTATGGATGCCCACAGCTGGGCAAAAGACGGTATTAATCGTTTAAGCTATTGCGGATCTGTTTTACATACTCGAGCTAAATCTTTGTTAAGCAGCCGTGCCCCTATGCTTGTGGGTGCTGAGTTGTTTGGTGAATCAGGCCCGTGTGCCGATGTGGAAATCCTATCTTTATTAGTGGAAAGCATGCAGCGTGCTGGCCTTGAAAAGATTCATTTGGATATTGGCCACGTAGGCATTTATAAGGCTTTGGTCGCCTCTGCGAAGCTCGACGCTGAAGCGGAAGCGCGTATTTTTGAAGCTCTGAATAATAAAGCGGTGACTGAGTATCGCTTATTAGTCGAGCAAAGCGTTGTGGGTGAACAGTTACAACAGGCTTTCATTAGCTTGCTGGAATTAAACGGTTCAACCGATGTGATTGAAAAAGCGAAGGCGTTGAGCGGCGTTGCAGATGTGGATGCGTCCCTGCAAAACCTAGCGCAAATTTGTTCTATTCTTCAAACACGCTTTGCTGGCGTGGAAATATTCATCGATCTCGCGGAACTGCGCGGGTTTGATTATCACACGGGTATGGTGTTCGCCGCTTATGTGGCGGGTCACGGTCAAGCAGTGGCTCAAGGCGGTCGCTATGATGATACCGGTGCTGTGTTTGGTCGCGCGCGTGCGGCCACTGGATTCAGTGCAGACATTAAGCAGTGGGTTCGAATCGTTAATAACGAAGCATCAACAGAGGATGGCATTTTTGCACCGGTGGATGCGGACTGGTCTGTAGTGAGCGAACTTCGCGCACAAGGCAAGCGAGTCATTAGTGGGTTGTCAGAGACTGACACCCCTGCAGCCTTTGGTTGCACTTCGGTACTGGTATTCAAAAATGACCAGTGGATTGTGGAAACTCTTTAAGCAAATTATTACAGAGCAAAACCAGTTATGGGCAAGAATGTCGTTGTACTAGGTACACAATGGGGTGATGAGGGTAAAGGTAAGATCGTTGACCTTCTCACTGAAAAAGCCACTGCGGTTGTACGTTTCCAAGGGGGCCACAACGCGGGTCACACCTTGGTGATTGACGGTGTTAAAACAGCACTGCACTTGATTCCTTCCGGTATTTTGCGCGATGGCGTGAAGTGCATCATCGGTAATGGCGTGGTGTTAGCACCTGACGCATTACTAAAAGAAGTGCGCTCATTAGAAGAGCGCGGCGTGCCTGTGATGGAGCGTCTACGCGTGTCTCATGCATGTCCTTTGATTTTGCCATATCACGTGGCACTTGATCAGGCCCGTGAAGTGAAGCGTGGCAACGCGAAAATTGGTACCACAGGTCGTGGTATCGGTCCTGCGTATGAAGATAAAGTAGCGCGTCGTGGTTTGCGTGTTGGTGATATGTATCAACCGGAATTTGCCGACAAGCTTAAGGAAGTGATGGAATTCCATAACTTCTCTTTGAAAAACTATTACGGTTGTGAAGAAGTTAGCTACGAAGAAACGTTGGCGGCTTGCTTGGATTGGGCTGAACAGATCAAAGACATCGTTGTGGATGCGGTGGACATGGTTCACACCATTCGCGAGCAAGGTGGCGACATCATGTTCGAAGGCGCACAAGGTACGCTTTTGGATATCGATCACGGTACTTACCCATTTGTAACCTCATCTAATACCACTGCGGGTGGTGTGGCATGTGGTTCAGGTGTGGGTCCTTTGTATTTGGATCAAATCATGGGTATCACCAAGGCGTACACGACACGTGTGGGTTCTGGTCCTTTCCCAACTGAATTATTCGATGAAGTGGGTGAGCATCTATCCACAGTCGGTCACGAAAAAGGCACCACTACAGGTCGTGCTCGTCGTTGTGGTTGGTTCGATGCGGCATTGGTTAAGCACGCGATTCGCGTTAACTCGGTTAATGCGATTTGCCTAACCAAGTTAGACGTATTGGATGGCCTAGAAACCGTTAAGGTGTGTGTGGGTTATGAAGATGCTGACGGTAATCGTTTGAATGTACCAGCCTCAGCCGATCAGTTTGAGAAGATCAAGCCGGTTTATGAAGAACTACCAGGCTGGACTGAAAGCACAGTGGGTGCGCAGAAGTTGGAAGATCTTCCAGAAAACGCCAAGGCTTACATTCGCTTTGTAGAAAAAGCCATTGGAGCGCCGATTGATATTATTTCTACCGGTCCTGATCGCGTACAAACTATTGTATTGCGTCACAGCTTCGAGATCTAATTTCGAGCGAATGAGAAAACCCAGGCATGCCTGGGTTTTTTTATGTCTGATATTTAGCGAAACGCTCATGCTTGGCATGTTTGACCGGTGTTGGCTGTCATTCCTTGAGTAATTTGATTAAGATTCAGCCCAAAGTTTGAATATAGAGGTTGTTATGGCTCAGTCTAAAGGTGAACAAATTCGTCGTAAGGTGATGGGGGATGAATTCGTTGATCGTGCCTTGAATAATGCCGATGAACTGACTCAGCCATTGCAGAACAACATCAATGAGCACGCCTGGGGCGCCACTTGGTTGCGTGATGATTTGGATCTCAAAACCCGTTCATTGGTAACCTTGGCCATGCTGACGGCCTTGAAAGCGCCAACAGAGATTAAAGGTCATACTCGAGGTGCGCTACGCAATGGTGCCACGAAAGAAGAAATCGCAGCGGTGTTTTTGCACGCACAAGTGTATTGCGGTGCGCCTGCTGCGCAGGAAGGCTTTCGTGCGGCAAAAGAGATTTTGGATGCTTGGGAAGATTAATACGGAAATTGAGCGTCTGTTATGAATCAAAACTTGATTGAAATATTGGCAGATGGCCAGTTCCATTCTGGTGAGGAATTGGGCGCGGCGCTAGGTATTTCTCGCGCGGCCATTTGGAAGCAATTGCAAAAACTTGAAGCGCTGAATATCCCGTTGCATTCGGTGAAAGGGCGCGGCTATCGCCTGCCGGATTCCGTGGAGTTGCTCAAACGGGAAGCATTGGAGCAAGCGGGCTTTCCGTTTTCTGAATTTGCTTCGTGTGAGTTGGCTTTAAGTTTGGATTCTACAAACACGGCCATGATGCAAAAAGCCGAAGACAATTTAAATGATCGCCACATTTGTTTTGCTGAAATGCAAACGTCAGGGCGTGGGCGTCGCGGTCGTCAGTGGTTGAGCCCGTTTGCGAGAAATTTGTATTGCTCCGTGGTGTGGCCGTTTTCTCAAGGTATCGCTGCCATTCAAGGTTTGAGTTTGGTCGTGGGGTTGGCAGTGCAGCGTGTTGTGAAGCAGCATGGTATTTCTCGCGCAGGACTGAAGTGGCCTAATGATATTTTGGTTGAGCATGAAGGTGCATTGGCAAAGTTAGGTGGCATCTTGATTGAGATTACTGGTGATGTGACGGACAACTGTCAGGTGGTGATTGGTATTGGTCTTAATTTGGATGTACAACAAAAAGATCAGGCACAATTGGATCAAAATGCGGTCGGCTTGAAGCAGTTAGGTTTTACAGGTTCGCGTAATCAGCTGGCGGCAGATTTGATCAATGAATTGGTGACTATTTTAAAGCAGTTTTCCTACGGTGGTTTTGCACCCTTTCGAGATCAGTGGAATGAAGTGGATTGTTTCAAGGGCTTGCCACTTAAGGTTATGCTGCCATCCAGTGATATGACAGGTGAAGGTGCGGGCGTGAATGCGCAAGGTGAGTATCAGTTGGTCACCGACTCTGGCTTGCAGGTCGTGAATGCGGGTGAAGTCAGCTTGCGAATATCTGAGGAAGGATGAGATGCGCTTAGAATTGGATGCAGGCAATACTCGTATCAAATGGCGTGTGTGCGATCACCGCGCTTGCTATAACGCAGGCTCAGACCTCAAGCAAGCCTTGCAGGAAGAGCCCAGTTGGCTGCCGCTGGTTGAAGAAGTTTTTGCCAGCTCAGTTCATGATGCGCAAAGTCAGTGGATTGAAACGCATTTTCCGCAGGTGCAATTTGCTCATGCTCAAGTGGCGCAACATGGATTAAGCAATAGCTATGAGGACGCCCATAAGATGGGTGTGGATCGTTGGTTGGCTATGCTTGGTGCTTGGAGTAAAGCACCTGATCAGGCTCATATCGTAGTGGATGCAGGAACGGCAATTACATTGGATTTGATTGACGAATTTGGCCGTCATGTAGGTGGCTATATTTGCCCTGGCTTACAGATGATGAAAACCAGTTTGCTGGCATCTACCGATAAGGTATTAGCAGAGTCTCAATGGCAAGTGGGGCGTGCGCCGGGTACATCTACACAGCAATGTGTGGATCATGGTATTCAGGATTTGCTGGTCAGTTGGATTGAGCAGCATAGGTCAATGCAGCCAGGTGCCAAAGTTTGGCTGACTGGTGGCAATGGAGAAGGCTTGTCGTCTTTGTTGCATGAGCCTGCGAGTGTTGAGCCGGATTTAGTGTTAGATGGTTTGAGTGTTTATTTTTCAAAGTAGAGAGTTATGCGTTTAATCGTTATCACCTTGTTGATCATTAATCTTGGGTATTTGGGTTATCAGTTGATGCAGCCTGTGCAATTGGAGCAGGAGTCGACCATTGATGTTGCAGTGGCTAGTGGTGCTGCGCCAATTAAGTTGTTATCTGAGCTAGCAAGTAAACCAAAGCCTGATGTGGTGAGTGCGGATAAATCAGAGCCCTTATGCTGGGCCGTTGGTCCTTATCCTGTGGAATTGGATGCCAAGCATTTGTATGCACGTATGTTGGCAATGGATATAGAGGCTCAGGTGAAGCCGCAGTCTGTTGTGATCAAAGAAGAATTCTGGGTGTATCTTGAGCCATTGGCCAATCGTAAACAGGCCATGCGTAAACTAAAAGAATTGCAGAAGCGCAAAGTGGATAGCTTTGTCATAACGGAAGGCGAGTTGGAAAATGGCATTTCCCTTGGCTTGTTTGGCAAGCAATCATCGGTTGATCGTTTATTGGAAAAATTAAAAGAAAAAAATATCGCAGCAAAAGTGAAGCCTCTGGTGCGTACTCGCAATCAATATTGGGTGCTGGCGCCGGTCAATATGCAGTATCCGATGGATGAGCGTACTCGCGAAAGGCTCATGGAAGGGCGTAAACAACCTTGGGTGCAAATTCGTTGTGAATCGGGTTTGCCTCAGGCATAAAACTTGGGTATAGTGCGCGCCCTCTTCGTTGAGTTCTTCACGAAGAATGGCAGGTCGTATCGACTAAGTGTTTGAAAATATGTAATTTTTAATAGAATTACTTGACACTCAACACAAGCATCGGCACAATCTGCGCCACAATTTGGTGGGGTTCCCGAGTGGCCAAAGGGATCAGACTGTAAATCTGACGCGAAAGCTTCGCTGGTTCGAATCCAGCTCCCACCACCATGATTTCTAGGCAAATCTTAAAGCAGTACAGATTGAGTTAGCCTTTAAGGTTTTGCGGGTATGGTACAATGGTAGAACCTCAGCCTTCCAAGCTGATGATGCGGGTTCGATTCCCGCTACCCGCTCCAGTGTCGCTGATATAGCTCAGTCGGTAGAGCGCATCCTTGGTAAGGATGAGGTCGGCAGTTCGAATCTGCCTATCAGCACCATTATGAAAGTTTTAAATCGAAGGTAGTTTATATCTCTTAATGGGATGGGCTGCCTTTTTGTGTATATGTACTTGCTAAAAAACTGAGGCGTTATTATGGCTAAGGAAACATTTGAACGTAGTAAGCCACACGTAAACGTGGGCACCATCGGTCACGTTGA
>JABXIK010000080.1 GCA_013373125.1 Gammaproteobacteria bacterium
GGCTCTAAGCCTTTTTATTACATTTTTAAGTTTTGCTTTTTTAGAGCGGTAGTGATCTTTAAAGCTTATTTTTCATATTTCTAAAGGCATTGATTAAACCTAGAGTTGATGAATCAAAATCTTTCGAAATATCCGCATCTCGCTCTGCCATAAGAGCATCGTGCACCTGATCACCTAGTTGTTTACCCAGCTCCACACCCCATTGGTCAAAGCTATTTACCCCCCAAATTTGCCCTTGAACAAATACTTTATGCTCATACAGCGCGATTAATGCGCCGATAACTTTAGGCGTCGCTTTATCAAAATAAAGGGTGTTACTTGGGCGGTTTCCAGGGATTACTTTTTGCGGAGCCAAAACCGCAATTTCATCTTCGCTCATGCCTGCCGCTTTTAACTCTTCTTGTGCTTCTTCTAATGTCTTTCCACGCATTAATGCTTGGCTTTGACTTAAACAGTTACTTACTAAAAGCTCATGAAAATGATCCACTGGATTATGAGTCATTAACGGTAAAATAAAATCACATGGCGCGAACTGAGTACCTTGATGAAGCAACTGATGATAAGCGTGCTGACCATTACTTCCTACTCCACCCCAAATAATCGGGCCTGCTTGGTAATCAAGAGGATGGCCATTAGTGTCCACTGACTTACCATTACTCTCCATATCCAATTGCTGAATATGGGCAGGAAGCCCACGTAAATAATGATCGTAAGGCAGAATGGCATGGCTTTGAGCATTGAAGAAGTTGATATACCAAACTCCAAGTAACCCCATAATCACAGGCATATTTTGTTCGAAAGGCGCCGTTCTAAAATGTACGTCCATTTCATAAGCACCTTGTAAGAACTGCCTAAAATTTTCATGCCCAATCGTCAACATTAAAGGCAATCCAATGGCACTCCATAGTGAGTAACGACCACCCACCCAATCCCACATGGGAAAGATATTCTCCTCACTAATGCCAAATGCTTTCGCTTTATCAACATTGGCTGTAACCGCCGTAAAGTGACGAGGCAAGTCCGATTCTTGTCCACCGTTATCTAAAAACCATTGTCTACATTCGGTCGCATTTTTTAAGGTTTCCTGGGTGCCAAAACTTTTACTTTGCACAATGAATAAGGTCGTTTCAGGATTAAGACCCTGTAAGACTTCCGTCAGGTTTGATCCATCAATGTTGGCTAGATAATGGCAATTTATGTTTTTACCCCAGTAAGGCTTGAGAGCTTGAGATGCCAGTTTAGGCCCAAGGAAAGAACCACCAATACCAATGGATACCACATCGGTAAAAGGCTTGTTACTAAATCCCCTCCAGTGCTGATTACGAATTCGCCAGCAAAACTCTTTCATCCGCGTTAACGTAGCACGCACCTCGGGCATAACATCTATACCGTCGACTAAAATGGGCTCATCCGAGAAGTGCCTTAGGGCAGTATGCAAGGCTGGACGCTTTTCACTTTTATTAACCAATTGACCAGAAAACATCGCTTCTATAGCCTCAGGAAGCTGACGCGATTTTGCTAAATCAATCAATAAAGGAAGGGTTTCAGATGTAATTCGGTTTTTGGAAAAATCTAAAGTAAGTTCAGCAGCGCTTAAATTAAAAGTATTGAAACGATCCGACTGCTCATCAAATAGAGACCGCATTTTAAAGTCAGAAACTGTCTCAAAATGACGCTGAAGTGCTAAAAATTCGGGTGAAGATAGAAAGGTGTTCTCTGGTTTATCCATATAGATGTTTAATTACGAGAACAGCACCATACATAATTTATTCTGCATGGTTTACCTGTTCTCTTAATTCCTTACCTGGTTTGAAGTGTGGTACGTATTTACCCTTTAAATGCACTGATTCACCAGTTTTAGGGTTACGCCCAACTCGAGGGTTTCTAAAGTGTAATGAAAAGCTACCAAAACCACGAATTTCAATTCTATCTCCCTGGCTGAGCGCCTGAGACATTGTATCTAGAATGGTTTTAACCGCTAATTCAATATCTTTATTTGAAAGCTCGGGGTGCTTTTCCGTAATACGTTCAATGAGCTCAGATTTTGTCATAAAGGGCCACTCCCTTATAAGTTGCACAAATCAGGCTGCCAAGTTGTACATCAAATAACCAGCTTATCTAGCCACTTTAGAAACTTTGCCTTATTTTTATACAAGATACAAGCTAAGTATCTGAATTTCCTAAGTTTCTTAACCAAAATACTGTTATTGAATAAAAAAGAGAATGACTAATTAGGGACGCCTAATTTTTTCTTCAATACTGTTGAGCTGACATTTGGAGTATAATCAAAGTAAACCATATCGCAGCTGACACTTGGATATTTCCCAAGCCAATCGCTACCTACTGAAATAGCATCTATATTATATTGATCAACAATGGCCTGTTTATCTTTATCAACTTGAGGTATAACTTCATCAACATATCTATTTGCCTCCAGAATTGACACTCTTTCTTCAAAAGGTATTAATGGTAATCTCCCTTTAGACTTTAAGATCAATTCATCTGTTGACACTCCAACAATTAAATAATCACAGAGTTCCTTAGTTTTTTTTACAATATTTAAATGCCCTTGATGAAAAATATCAAAGCATCCAGATGTGTACATTCTTTTAAATTTTTTATTCGAAGCTACAGATTCGATATTATTAAAATCAAACTTCATAACTCTTAAAAGTTCATTTTCAATAGTTTTAGATAAGCCCAAATCAAAATCCAATACAACAGGCGATGGCCAAAATTTATCTTCAAAATCAAGGCCACAAAATGTCACATGAGAATCGTATCTAGGAAAAATATGGAAATGTACCTCAGGATCATTCATCATTAACATTTGATAATTAATTTTTGAATAATCAAACCTAGCTTTCAATTTCTGTTCAATCTCAGTAATTATAGGTTTAAGCTCTGACATTTGATTTTGAGATAACTGTGAGAAATGATGTTCCTCACCTTTAGATATTAAAATCAAAGAGCCCAACGTTGTTTGACTAGGCCTCTTTAACAAATTCCAATATTTGTAGCTTTTAACTAGTGAATTTGGGTAACCAAATTTTTTTAATGTTTTCATTTATATTGAATCCAATACTTCTTTTACTCTTTTATTATCTTTTGTGTAGTCCCACTCTTTGACTGGAGTCTTCCAATCTCCATAAATTGACTCCAAATAATCCTCCTTGTTTATTGGGGCCTTAAATTTCTTACCATTAAATTCAACATATTCAAACTCCTCCAAATACTTCTTAGGAAAATTTCTTACTATTGCTGGTTTTTTCCCAACAATATTTAAATATTCATCCCCTACTTTATATTTAACGAATATATCTAAAAGCTCATACTTTTTAAGGTACAAAAAGTGTTTCTGAATTTTAATAATCCGAATATCTCCTTTTTTAAACGGCCCCACATCCTTTTTAAAACGCTTAACTCTTGTTTTATAGCCTCTTATCCAAAATTTCCATAAATTTCTTCTTACTTTTTCCGCCTGATCTGCTCTAATACTAATATCTATATCCGTATCCCATGGCAAAAGGCGGTCCTCTCTGACAATACCAAGCAAGGTTCCGCCTTCTAATATGTAATCAATTTTATTCCTATCAAAAATATCACCCAATAGAGCCAATGTTTTTTCTGCCAATAGCAAATGTTGACCAATCAATTTAAAAGAACCTGCCATAAAACACCTATAAACTCTTAACGACTTCAATTATTTCTGTAGTAGAAATAGACGGAGTACGTGGTAAATATAAAACTTCGCAAAGGCTCTTCATTTCGTCAAATCTGCCCGCCCAATCATCACCCATTACAAGGACATCTGCTTTAAACCTTTTGATGTATTCGGGTTTCAATTCTAAAGACTCTTCAACGAAAACCTCATCCACAAATTGGAGTGATGAGAGAATTTTAATACGATCAGCCTGAGAATAAATTGGATAGCGCTTCTTTTTTGAAAAATTTAGCCCATCAGAAGACACACCTACGATTAAATAATCGCCCTGCTGTTTGGCTCGTTCCAATATATTAATGTGGCCGACATGAAATACATCGAACGTGCCAAAAGTAATAACTCTTTTCATTAGATTTTTACCCACGGCTCAATAAAAATTGAGCAATCTTACTACTAACCTGACCATCAACATTTCCAGCTAATGCCAATGTGTATTTACGTCTGTTATCCTGAAACTCTTCTGGATATTCTATTTGAGAAACCACTTGCTGCTTCAATTCCGTGTAATTTTTGGCATGTATAGCTATGTCGGCGTACTTGTATAAATCTTGGTCCATCCGCTTATTAAACCTAAATCTAAATAAACCACGATACCCAAATCTTAACTTAAAAAAATCACACCACACAATTGGCTTATCTAACGCTGCAAACTCAAATAAAGTTGACGACGCGTCACTTATTAATAGATCGGATACTGACATAAAAGGCAAAATATTAACATCATCTATTCCAGCCAAATATACATTCTCGAATTTGGACCATTTAAGTAATTTCGACTTTTGTTTTTTATATTTTGGATTAGCCAAAGAGAAGTAGTGAGGTTTAACAATGATATTGTATTCGGAGTATTCCTTAGGAAAATTATCTGGAATGCATTCAATGCTGCTTGGATAAAATGTTGGGGCATACAATATGGTTTTTTTATTTGTGTCTAATCCATACTGTTCTAGAGATGCAAGTTTCCTACCTTGTACAATTGGATCTAATTTAGCATATCCTACATCAATAAATTCAGAAGATGGATATAGCTCCTGTAATCGCTGAGTTCGATATGGACCTTCTGTAAACCGAACTGTAGGCATAGAATCTGAAACAGTGTAATAACAAGCCTTAGGACCAATGCCATGGCTCATTAGGGCTGTCTTAGTGAATTCGTGTATTGACTCAAGATCATCAAAATTATTGCCGATAATTAGCCATTCTGGTTTATCCCTCAAGTAAAGGCTTTTTGCTTCATCTTGATTATCAACCCAAAGAACTCGGGTTTTAAGGGATCGAGCTACTGACTCTTGCTGCTTCAGTAAATCAAGATCCTTATAGAAGACATACGTACATTCTACGCCACTATCCTCTAACACCTCTTGTAAAGGGGCGTACTGAGGGACGTAATATAACTGCTGAGCATCGAAATAAACTCGCACTGACTCTCACCGCATGATTGGAATAACCCTTAATCATACTAATGAAGCCCATTGAGTTCAATTTATCCATGTAAGATACTTAAGATCAAGCCACTTTTGCACTCCGATTGTGCCCGATACC
>JABXIK010000127.1 GCA_013373125.1 Gammaproteobacteria bacterium
ATCCGTCGTACTACTGATATTACAGCCAGCGAGTCCCACCATTGAGGCGGTGACGGCAAGACTTAATAGGGATTTTTTAAGCATAGGAGTAGTTCCCCTTGTTTTTATGATTGTTAGGACTTGCTTAATTGTTGAGGCCAAAGCCCATTGAACAGCCTTGAATATATCTAAGGGCTGCTCAAATAAGATCACACTAAAGTATGATTAACCCCATAGTAGTGGGCGTAATGGGATTTTTTCTTCAAACGACCGTTTGAACGCAGTACGCCTGTACCAACTTTAGAGTCTTTATACTATTTGCGATTAATATGAATACTTTTCATTAGACCGGCAAGGATAATCTGCAAGATTTGTGTTCAATTCTGGTTAAAAAAGGTTAAATTCCCTGCCAAACTCAAAAAAACACTTATTCCCACTATTCTTGTCTCTATCGGTAATGGTGAGCCAGAAGCAAGCTTGCTACAATTTGCGCCCTCTTTATTTAACACTCACATCTAGTGAGATTTCCAGGGTTACCCTGATCAGTCGAGGTTTTTATGTCTAATCAAGATTCTGTTGTAATTGTAAGCGGTGTACGTACCCCAATGGGTGGTTTTCAAGGCAGCTTGGCAGACGTTTCTGCTACTGATCTTGGTGCCATCGTCATCAAAGAAGCGGTTGCACGTGCCGGCCTTAAGCCGGAAGACGTACAAGAAGTGATCATGGGCAACGTATTACCAGCAGGCTTAAAACAAGGCCCTGCTCGTCAAGCTATGCGTAAAGCAGGCCTACCAGATTTCACTGGTGCCACGACCATCAATAAACTGTGTGGTTCTGGCATGAAAGCCACCATGTTTGCCCACGATTTAATCAAAGCCGGTACTAACACTGTAATGATCGCAGGCGGCATGGAAAGCATGTCTAACGCACCCTACATCTTGCCGAATGCGCGTAAAGGTTACCGCATGGGTCACGGCGACCAAGCTATGGATCACATGTTCTTAGATGGTCTTGAAGATGCCGAAACGGGTCGCCTAATGGGTAGCTTCGCGCAAGAAGTGGCCGATAAAAAAGGCTACAGTCGAGAAGAAATGGACAACTACGCCATTCAATCTTTAACACGCGCGAAAGCCGCGATTGAAGCAGGTACATTGAAAGATGAAATCGTACCAGTAACAGTCACCACTCGTCGTGGTGAAACTGTGGTTGAGCATGATGAGCAACCTTTCAATGCCAACATCGAAAAGATTCCTTCATTACGCCCAGCATTTAAGAAAGATGGGACCATCACTGCGGCTAACGCGTCTTCAATTTCTGACGGTGCATCAGCCCTTTTATTGATGAGCGAAAGTGAAGCCAATGCACGTGGCCTTAAGCCAATGGCTCGCATCGTGGGCCATGCGACTCAATCTCAACACCCAAGCGAATTCACCATTGCACCGGTTGGCGCCATTGAAAATCTATTTGCCAAAACCGGCTGGAGCAAAGACAACGTTGATCTATATGAAATCAACGAAGCGTTCGCCATGGTTGCTATGATGCCAATTAAAGAGCTTGGACTTGACCCTGAAACCGTAAACATCTTTGGTGGTGCTTGTGCACAAGGTCACCCAGTTGGTTCTACTGGTTCTCGTCTAATCGTAACCTTGATGAATGCACTGAAAACCAAAGGCAAAACAAAAGGTGTTGCTGCACTTTGTATCGGCGGTGGCGAAGCGACTGCTATGGCCATTGAATTGCTATAATCTAAGCGTTATAGACTAAACGAAAGCCGCTTGTTGCATTAACAAGCGGCTTTTTTATGTGCAAAACTTATTAACGGTATTAATTGACCACAACGCACATTTTTTTGTCCGTTTTTAATATCCCTCTAAAACCATCCGCATGCTTTGATGAACGAATAATAAAAACAACATCTAGGCTTGCTTATGTCTTTATTACTCGTATTGCTCTTTTTGTTAACGCCTGCCATTTTTTTAAAACTCATTCATGCTTCGCAATTGGCTCAAAAAATTGGTGTGATTATTTTGTGTTATGGCGCAGGTATTATAGTTGGCAATCTAAATATCATCCCACAGTCATTTCAGCCGATACAAAATACACTAGCAGAAGTCAGCATTGCCCTTGCGTTGCCTATGTTGCTGTTCACATTAAATATTCGCCAATGGGGAGCACTTGCCCGTAAAGCCATGCTTTCTATGCTGTTCGCCACTTGCGCCGTTGTTACCTGTACAAGCTTTTTATTCTTTTATTTGCAAGCACCGCAACACAATTCAACAGAGCTTGCCCAGCTCGCAGGCATGTCTGTAGGTGTTTATACAGGCGGTACACCTAACCTTGCTGCTATCAAATCCGGTTTGAATATTGATAACAACTTATATCTAATTTTTCATAGCTTCGACACACTGATAGGCGCAAGCTACATGCTGTTTATGGTGAGTATTGCCATTCCCGTGTTTCGATTTTTATTAAATCAACCAGACCAGCAAACCATCAGTCCAAACACTCGCTTAACCCCTGACGATGATGACTACTCTGAATTCAAGCGCTTTAGTAATTTTAAACAAATTGCTCAAATCTGTTTTTTATCGGTTGCAATTGTGGGCTTCGCCGTGGGCATTAGTGAATTCGTGAAATCCATATTTAACGTTACCAATAGCGGATCACTCACCATCATCCTACTAACCACAGCTGGTATCGTACTATCGCTTTCTGAACGTATTCGTGCTTTAACCCTTTCTTATAAAATGGGCATGTACTTAATTTATGTTTTTTGTTTCGCCGTTGCTTCCATGGCAAACCTAAATAGCTTAATCAACTTTGAACCCATGGTGGCTGTCTTTTTATTGTCGACCATAGTATTCAGTTTGATTCTACATGCGCTGCTATGTCGAATATTTAATATCGATAGTGACACCTTTATGGTTACATCGGTCAGCGCCATTTGCTCGCCGCCGTTTGTGCCCATGATGGCAAAAGCTCTCAACAATCCAAATATTCTGCTCAGTGGTATGACCACTGGCATCATTGGCTACGCTCTAGGTAATTACCTTGGCATCAGCTTAGCCATGTTTTTACAAGCATTATAAAAATAAAAAAGGTGCATCATGTCCATACACAAACCCATGCCGATATCGGGCGTATCCAGCAATAAAATTTTTAATCAGCTAGATGCGTTTAAACAACAAGACCCAAATTATAAAGACGCAAGAGTCTGGAGTTTGGTTTATTACCTAAATGATGAACATCAAGACTTTTTAAAAGAATCCTACTTTAAATTTTCTTGTGAAAATGGATTAAATCCCACCGCGTTTAAAAGTTTAAAAAAAATGGAGAATGAAATTATTAGTGCTGTTGCAGATATCCTCAATGGCACTGATGAAGTGTGTGGCGTAGTGACATCAGGCGGCACCGAAAGCTGTTTAATGGCGGTAAAAACTTACCGAGATATGGCTAAAGATCAACGCCGTGTTAAAAAACCCGAAATGATCATTCCTGAAAGCGCCCATGTGGCCTGGTACAAAGCCAGCGAATATTTTGGGGTTAAAATTCGCATCATTCCCTTAAAAGAGGATTTAACCCCAGATTTGAAGGCGATGAAAAAACTCATCAATCGCAACACAGTAATGATTTTAGGCAGTGCCCCCGAATACCCACACGGCACAATCGATCCCATCGAAGAAATGGGAGCCATTGCGCAAAAACATAACATCCCCATGCATGTGGATGCCTGCGTAGGCGGTTTCATTTTACCTTTCATGGAAATGAACGGCGTTGAATTACCCAAATGGGATTATCGCGTACCGGGCGTAACGTCTATTTCTGCCGATGTACATAAATACGGCTACGCCGCGAAAGGGGCCAGTACCATTACGTATCGCAATTTGGATTATTTAAAATACCAAATGTTTGTGCAACCCAACTGGTCAGGCGGTGTGTTTGCCAGTTCGGCGTTATTAGGTACACGACCAGGTGGCGCTTACGCAGCCGCTTGGGCCTCTTTGCAATATTTTGGTAAAGAAGGCTATAAAAAGTTAGCCAATGAAACCTATCAAGCGGTGAGTCAATTAAAAGCCGGCATAGAAGCCATTCCTGAATTAAGCATTATGGGAAATCCACAAGGACCTTTATTTGCATATCAATCCAATGACCCGGGTGTGAACATTTTTGCCGTGGGGGATCAAATGGACGCCAAAGGCTGGCAAGTGAATCGCAACCAAAAACCGGATGGTTTACACGCCATGGTTACCGCTCATCATTTAAACGTGATAGACCAATATTTAGCGGATTTAAAAGAATGTGTAGCGATTGTGAAAGCCAACCCAGAATTAGCCAATCAAGGAGGTGCTGCTACCTATGGCATGATGGCCCATATTCCACTTCGTGGCATGGTGAAAAAGAAAGTCCTAGAAATTTATTCAGGTTTATACAAGGCTGGTGGCGGCGATATGGATTTAGCGGCACAAGCGGAAGCCGAGATGGATGATACTGAGACGAAAAAAGGTCTTATAGATCGGTTACTCACTTGGTATGTGAATCGTCAAACACAAAAGTCTACGAAATAAAAGCTGGCTCGCCTTCGACACCCTCATGCCTCGCGGCTCAGGGTGAACGGGTTAGAAACAAAAATCTCTTGTAGCAATACAAGGGATTTTTTTGCACGAAGCATTAAAAAACAAGTCACTTATAGGGTGGGCACTGTCCACCAGCAAGGTTTTGTGTCGGGCGGTACCCGAACTACAATATATGAACAACTGCCGCTTCAATTAATACCCAATACTGTACGAGCTTACCCCCGCGAGCGATCAGCATTCACCCGCGTGTGCGGGTTCGTACAATGAATAAATAAACAATAAAAAAGCCCCTAATACTCATCCGAGGCTTTTGCGTTTAACTATCACTAGTATCTTACGCGCTTGCAGGCTGGGTATCCACAATCAACTCACGCTCTTCCACATAACGATTCTCTAAGAAGCGCCCATAACCTTTGGCATGACCTAGGTCCTCAGGGAAGTAATCCCCTTTCTTATACACCACCTTACCGTTAATAATGGTTGCATCCACTGCATCATCGTTGCGTTTTACTAAACGATCCACACCAAA
>JABXIK010000057.1 GCA_013373125.1 Gammaproteobacteria bacterium
GAATAAATGGCGCATATTGTTATCGATTCGTGTTTGGTTTCCCCTTGGTTCTGAATCAATGTGGCTTGTAGGTAGGGCATTCACGTCTGATTTCTGCATGACAAAATACTATTGAAATATACAGTGTATTTTTAGTATTGCTTGGATATGGCGGTAAATCACACAAAACGAATTCACCTTGCGCCTGTTATTTCTGGATTCATGCTATAAACTTGTGCAAAATCAAATGACTAGAAACAGAAGCTAAGTAATAACAGGCGCCTAGTTGCAAACGCAGATAAAAAGCAAAATATACCGTGCGTGCGCGTTTTCCTGATAAACCGAAATGGAATTTGGTCTACAGCCCAGTAATAGTCTGACCTCTAGACAAGTTCCTTTTAATTATTGAAACTGCAAAACCGCGCATGCGCACGATTAGAATGTTAAATGCTCAGGCAAAGCACCGCTTGCTCATACAAAAAGGATTATTCGATGATCAAGGATGAAATGATGAGACATCCTGCTCCACTTTTAAAAGTAAGAGTTTCCGATTTTGAAGCTGAACCTTGGCTTGTCGCCATGTGTGCTGGTTATGAAAATGGAGAATGGCGAGAAGATCAACTAATAGAACATGCAATGGAGTGGTTGCCAGAGTTTTCTCTTAAATATAGCGAGTGGAGTTCACTCGGAGCTTCTAATGCAGTAAAGCTTGTAAGGAAAGCTGCCAAGGCGATTTATAATACCGAAAAATTTAAAAGTCGTGGTGAATTTGGAGAGCTTTTTCTTCATATGATTCTTAGGCAGGTATTTGGAACAATACCTGCGATTTGTAAGATGCACTACAAAGATTCTCGAAATGACACGGTTAAAGGCTTTGACTGTGTTCATATTGTCTCCAAAGAAGAAGTATTGGAGCTTTGGATCGGAGAAGTAAAGTTTTACAAGGAAATTAACTCTGCAATACGGGATGTTGTTAAGGAGCTTTTTGAGCATACAAAAAGAGATTACCTTCGTGATGAATTTGTTGCTATTACCAATAAAATTGATGAGACATGGCCTCACTCAGAAAAGCTAAAAATGTTGCTCGATGAAAACTCATCTCTAGATGAAATTTTTGATTCTGTTTCGGTTCCTGTATTACTTACTTATGATAGCAATGTAATTAATAGCCATGAGAGGGTTACGGATGACTTTAAAGTAGCATTTGAAAAAGAAGTTCGAGAAAACTGGGAGAAGTTTAAAGGAAAGGAACTCCCTGATTGTATTCATATAAGTCTAATATTGTTGCCTCTCAAATCTAAAGCAGAAATACAGAAGAAGCTGCATGAGGAGCTACAGACATGGAATTAAGTCTTCTGAACGAAAAACTTAAGGATATAAGTGTTATTGAGCGTGAGTCATTCTCTATTGCTAAAGCGTTAGCCACCATTTATAACAACTCAGATTCTCAATCCGTTTCAAAAGCTCAAGAACTTGTATTAAGGGCGATGGATAAATACGAGTATTTTGGCGATTCAAAATCAATTATTGATGCTTTGATAAGAGAGCTTGGCCTTTTCCCTTACTTAAACAAGGAGAGACTGAATCTCCGTGATATGTTAGCAGTAGAGGCACATAAGGCTTCTATTGGAGAAGAAGAAATCTATTTCCATGGCCCACAAGCTGAGGTTTATTACAAGCTTTTGAGTGGACAGAGTATTGTTCTAAGTGCTCCAACAAGTTTCGGAAAGAGCTTGATAATAGATGCGCTGATAGCCAGTGGAAGGTTTAGGAATATTGTTATTGTCGTTCCTACAATATCTCTAATTGATGAGACGCGTCGAAGGTTGTCCAAATTCAGCCCTGACTTTAAAATTGTAACGCACTCGCTTCAATCGAAAGCAGATAAAAATATTTTTGTCTTGACGCAGGAACGTGTATTAGAGGAGGACTTCATTGGTGAGGTAGACTTTTTTGTTATCGATGAGTTTTACAAGCTAAGCACATGGGCTGATGGTGGCAATAGATGCTCGTTGCTAAATGAGGCATTTTATCGGCTGTATAAAAAATGCTCGCACTTTTATATGCTAGGGCCAAATATACAAGGAGTTGCCGGAGACTTTATTGAGAATGTCAAATTTGAATTCATAAAGTTCAGTTTTAGCACTGTTGTAACGGAGTTTCATGACCTGACATCTAGTCAAAAAGAGGATGCTTTAGTAGATTTATGTGAGTCAATTGATGGGCAGACTATCGTTTTTTGTAGCTCCCCAGCGAGGGCGAATTCGGCTGCTGAACTAATAGCTAGCAATATAGACTTTGAGGGGCAAGATGAAGCAATAAAGCTCGCTGATTGGTTGGCTGAAAATTATCATGAAGAATGGATTCTAACTAATGCTCTAAGATGTGGTGTTGGTATACATCATGCCAGAATTCCACGTAGTGTATCCCAATATATAGTTGACTTATTTAATGCTGGAATAATTAAATTCCTAGTATGTACGTCAACCCTAATTGAGGGTGTTAACACGGCAACAAAAAACATCGTGTGTTATGACAATAAGATAAATAGAACCAATATCGATTTCTTTACTTTTAATAATATAGCTGGCCGAAGTGGTAGAATGTTTAAGCACTTTATAGGTAATGTTTATTTATTAGCTCCCCCGCCAACTGAACAGCTGCCATATGTAGATATCCCTGTTTATTCTCAGGGTCCTGATACTCCAGAGTCGTTACTAGTCAATATGGACGAAAGAGATCTAACTCCACAATCAAGAGATAGGATTCGCTCTATTACTGAGCAGGACGACTTAGAGATTAAAACAATTAGAAACAACAAAACAGTTGAGCCAATAAAGCAAATTGAATTCGCAAAATTATTGAATAAAAACTACTCAGCATGGATTAATATGCTCTTATGGAAAGGCTATCCTAGGTATGATCAATTGAAATTTATATGTAGCTTGATTTGGGATTGTTTTGATGGTGCAAAAATCGGAAATAGAAGTGTGTTTTCTGCCTCTCAACTAGCTTTCAAGATTAGTGAATTATCTGATCAAAAACCGATATCCCTGTTAATTAAAGAGGCATTAACATATAAGCCTGATGAAAAAGTCGACATTATTGTTAGCAGGATATTGGATTTTAGAAGGCTTTGGGCAAACTTTCATTTTCCACGATTACTAAGAACGATAGAATCAATTGTAAATAGCGTGCAAAGAACAAATGGGCATAATGATTTTTGTGATTATAGTGCCTATTCGATTATGGTAGAAAATTATTTCTTTGACTCTTCACTGGTCGCGCTTGAAGAATATGGCTTACCCCTCGAGGTGTCGTCAAAATTTGAGGCACTATTATCTTTTGAGGGTGACTTAGATAAGTCTCTAATAGCATTAAAAGATATCAATGATTCCTATGGTTTAAATGAAGTCGATCAACGATTTATAATGCGAGCGCAAACGGGAATTTAACAAGTCGCTGCACTCGGAAAAATTACTCGCTGCGCCCCCGATTATCCGGAGAGCAAGGCGTTAAAATAAATCAGGAAAAACAATATGCTTATGGAAGAGTTACAAAGCCTGAACTATCTAGCTGTAGCCATCGCAACCATTTCAAGTTATGTGCTTGGTTTTGTTTGGTATCACTGGTCTGTTTTGGGTGAGTCCTGGGCACAAGCATTGGGCCTTACGAAAGAAGAAGCCGATAATACAGCAGGTCTCGGTGGTACTTTTGTTATCTCATTCGTTTCAGGTTTCGTAAAAGCGGTATTGATGGCTTCGCTTATATCCGTGCTGAATTTAACGGGTGTTTTAAGCGGCGCTTTAATGGGGCTGGTGATTGCCGTTGGATTTACCGCCACGTCTTTAGGTTATTACAATGGTTTTGCACGTACATCGTCGAGACTCACTTGGATTAACTCTGCACATAGTATTATTGAGCTTACTCTGATGGGCGCCATTATTGGTCTATTGGCTTGATGTGCTGATAACTACTTTATAGTGTTTAAGCCTGCGCTTTCACGCGCAGGCTTTCATTTTCTCAACGGTATTTCATTTTTTTTTTTAAGTTCACTTCACGCCCACGGGTTTATTTAAATTCACTCAAGCGGTATGAGTCTGTGGTAAACCCAGGTTGTAATAATGGGGTGCGCATCATCGGAATGGTGACTTTGGCGAGCGAGACGTTTTTCAATACGTACGGGCCATCTTCTCCGGCATCTTGAATCATAACGCCAGAAAAATTCAGCGGTAGCCAGTGTAAACCTGCGTTTAAGGTTTGGGAGGATTGGGTAACGCCTATGGCTTTGCCGGTTTCACTGTAGAGTGAGGCTTGTACGTAATATGGATTGGCGCTGGCCACTAACACCTGTGCTTCGATGACCAGTTGGCCACTGCCGTCGATGTGTTCTTTGTATTCGCCGGTAAGTTCAATATCGGGTTGAGTAAGAGTAAAGGTGACGGCATCAATTAATTGATGCTGTGGGCTTTGAATTAAAATTTTGTAAATGCCTGCCGGCATAGCCGTGCTAGAAAAATCCCCTAAGGCGATTTGGGCTTGGTATTGGCCATTGCCCATGGTGTTGAAGTTAATTGGGGTGATGACATGTTGTTGGCCATCTAATAATTGGCCATTGAAATCCGATGTTAAATATTGGCCTTCGTTATCTTGTATATAAGCAATTACGTTAACCGTGTCGTTGTGTAAATAGAATTTTTTATCCGCCCAAATAGTCAGACCTTTGGTTTTGTCTTCGCTTAACGTGGTGCGTTCATCCACTTCGTAACGTTGTAACACTGGATCTTGTCCATCCTCAGCGATGGCATTATTGCCTTCGGGGTAGCGTGAAAATTGTTCGTGATCTTTCAGTACGCTTTTATGCAGTTGGGTTTGTTGCTGAATAGCGCGTATGCGTTCAATGGGGGAGAGTCCATTTAACGCTTGTGAATCCATGGCCACCTGAGGGTTATTAATGGCTTGTGTGGAAGTCGGCACTGTATTGATAGGGGCTGGAATGCTTGCGGAGTCCGCAAATGTGTTTTGACTGGTTTGATTTTTTGTTTGCGTGTTCACGACATTGGGTGAACCTTGTAAGCCAATTATAATGGCGAGCAAAGCGACAAAACTTGCGATGATTATTTTTATTTTCATATTGCACTCGTACAAATAAAAAGACCCGAATAGAGGCTGTTGTCAGCCTCATGATTCGGGAATTTTTTCGATTTACAAATTACAGTTCAGTACAGATACCGATACGCGCTGCCATGTTACGACCATTACCACAGCTTAAGCCGTTTTCGATATTGGTGTAATCAGGGTAAGCGATACCGCCGTTACGTTCTGCGTCATGGTCTGTGTATACACTGGCCATGTTGTAAGTACGAGGGGTGCCTTTGTTGCTGTTGTTACAGCGATAAGTTGGGCTACCGTAAGCAATACCTAAAAAGGTTTTGTAGCTGTTTAGGTCGTCCCAAAGGTTACGCTTAGGTGAACCAGAGCAACTCATTTGTGAGGCTAGGTTGATGTAACCATCGTCTTCACCGGTTAGCAATCCAGCGGATGCGCCTTCGACACCTGGGAAGCTTTTGTAACCACCCATCACGTACATTGGTGCCGCTAAATTGGTACCAATTAGGTTACGTGCTAAATACGCTTCGTTGGTTTGCATCCATTTCACACTGTCGTTGCAGTCTTTACCCAGGAAAGCGGCATTGATAAGTGCATCTAACCAGTTGCCGTTACAAACACGGTCCGCACCTTCAGTACCACTGATGGCACCACCTGTGGTGAATACACCTAGGATGCCGCTCATGGCGCTTGAGTAGCTGACGCTCACTGCGCTGCCGCTGGCGTTGAAGGCGGTGTTGTAATAAGGCGAACCAGAAATGGCGTTACCAGAAATGAACGTCATTTGTTGCGCACCTTGGCTGTGGCTCACTACCCAGAAATCGTCGTTGGCATTACATTGAGTGCCCGCTTGATCATGGGTGTAACCGTCGCCGTTACCTTGTTTGATGGCGATGATTTGGCGAGCAATTTCACCCGCTGTTTCATTACGCCAGTAAGGGTAACCCGCTTCATCGGTAGAGTTATAACCTACGATACCGTAGTTATCGTTTGGTCCAACTAGGTAGGCTAAAAAGTCTGACCCGTTGTATTGGCTAAAGTGAGAACTGCGCCAGTAATCCAGAGCAGGTTGGTTGCTGCCGCTCTTAATGGTGCCGTTGGTACCATGGCCATGAACCATGATGTAGCAATTTTCTGCCAATGCACTTTGGCTGAAAACAAAGCTGCTAATTAAAGCAGTAGCGGTTAACACACGACGTGTTAATTGTTTTAGAGAGTTTTGCATGCTTAGAGGCCCTTTCGACAGGCGGGGCGCCTGCCATTTCAATTTTTATTGTTGTGTCCTTCTGTACAGCTTCCGTTTGCTAACCCATTGAATTCTAAGACTTCATTGAATTAGCTGATTGAATAGTAGACCCCCTTACAGATCTAGCCATTACTTAAGCGGACAAGGTTATATACCTTGGTGGCCAAATTTAACATTTGGCAAATTATGTCTGCTTTTACTGGGAACTTTCCGAGTGGCTCATTTGCTTATAGTGCAATGGCGATTGGCCGAACCAGCGCTTAAAGGCACGGCTAAAACTGGACGCATTGTGGTATCCCAATTCGTGGGCGATGTCGTCTAATGAGTGTTCGCTGCTTTCAATACGTTTAAGCGCAAGGCGCTTACGTTCGTTTTCCAAAAGGGTTTTGTAATTCACCCCTTGGGCATGAAGATGGCGTCGCAAGCTGCGTGGACTCATGTGCAGTTTATCCCCTAATTGTTCCAGTGATACCTGAGTAAAAGGGGTTTTACGGATAGTTTGTTTGACTTTTTTAATGAGAATTTCGTCAGATTGAACTTGATGAAAATGTTGTTGGCATAGGGTTTCGTTTTCGGCTGCCGCTAATGTATCTGCAAAAATAATGGAGCGCTGTAGCGTATGGGCAGGAAAAAATACTCGGTTTTGTTTGCAATTAAAGCGCACCGGATTTTGAAAAAAATGCTCGAACACTTCTGGGTCGCCCGGGCATGGGTAAGACAGTTCGATTTCTAAATCGATATGAGATTGCCCAGTGCAAAAGCGGCCTAAACAAAATAAGGCCGAGAACGTGTATTCAATAAAGTGGGGCAGGGTGTCACCGAGTGGCAGCTTTTCTTCCACTGTGAAGATGCCGCCTTTTTCATCGCTCTCATATTGAAAATGCAGTAGCTGAGTAAACAGACTCTGGTACACCTCTAATAACGCCATGGCTTGATCTGGGGTGTCACTGCTCATGACGCGACAGGCCAAAACACCGTCGTGGTTAATAAAGAACTGCTCACCCAGTTTTAGGGCGTAAGCGGTATCTTGGCTTAAAGCACGAGCGTTAAGCAGGAGTTTGCGGTATTGAGCAAAAATCACCGTATGATTGAAGAGTGTGAAGTCTTTTAGGGTAATGCCTGTGTCTTTGAGCAGGGCATCCAAAGGCACCCCTTGAGTCACCAGAAGCTTCACCAGTGGCTTGATATTAGACACGGGGATTCCGAATTCTTGCATACCTTGCTGCAAAAACGTGGGCGTGCTCAAGCTGATATACGAGGCAATATTAGTGGACATGAAACGCTTGTATCACTCTTTATTCTTATATTTGGCGCCTATTTAGGCTAACCCGTGGCTTCATATTAAGAAACGACTTTTGACCAAGTGGCCGAATTTGATGATGAATTGTCATCATCAGACAGTGAAAACACGACGATCGTTCTAAATTCCTCAAGTTTTCGAGTCTTCATATGAGTCATTATGAATATGCTAATAAATGCTGAATGGATGAAAATGGATGTGTGATATGACGTATTGTTATAACGCTTAAATCAGTCCCAGCCCGATAATATTTTGTGCGGATATCCCTGCTTGGATAATATCCTTTGCCTTAACAAAAAATGGAATTCTCTGAAGAATCTGTCTCGCTTATAGGCTGCATGTACACGCTAAAAAGCGCCCCAAAACCCCTGCGAATTAAATTTATCCTTTGTCTTTTTTAAAGGGATTATATCCGCTGAAAAACCCTATCTAAGAATAAAATTGGCAATTTTTGTAATGGCCTTGTAACAGGATGACTTGCCAAAAAAACACCAGTATCTTCGATCAAGACGTTACATGGTGCTCATATGAGCCCTATATAAAAATCAATAATCAGGGTACATATTATGTCCACTCTAAATCATGCGCGGCTGTTCATTGGCGGTGTCATTGTTTCTGTTTCTATGTGTGGTGTAAGCCATGCAGCTAATTTAGATACGGCTCTTAGCAAAGGGGAAAAGCGAGTAGATCAAGCTCAATCATCACAAAAAAAGATCGACCAAATTGATGCCAAAATTCGTGAGGATGAGCGCGAGTATCGTGGTGTTTTAAAAGAAGTCGAAGGTTTGAATGTTTATATTGACCAGTTAAATAAACAGTTGGTCTCTCAAGCGCAAGAATTAAAAAACATTGAAGCCAGTATTCGCCAAGTGGTGTTGATCGAGCGTCAAGTTAGCCCATTAATGCTGCGTATGATTGATGCCCTAGAACATTTTGTACGTGCCGATGTGCCATTTTTATATGAAGAGCGTATGAAGCGCGTTAAAGGCCTGAAAGACATGATGGGCCGATCAGATGTCACGGTAGCTGAGAAATACCGTAAAGTGATGGCGGCTTACCAAACAGAAATGGATTATGGACGCACTATCGAAGCCTATCGTGGTGAGCTGGATATGGCGGGTGAAATTCGTGAAGTGGATTACCTAAGAACCGGTCGTGTGGCGTGGGTCTTTCAAACACTGGATGGTCAACACATTGGTGTTTGGAATCAAGCAGGCCAAACGTGGGACGCACTGGATAGCCAATATAAAAGTAAAGTACTACAAGCCATTCGAATTGCACGCGAACAAGCCGCACCTAGCTTAATTCAAATGCCAATTACAGCTGCGGTGGAGGTTAAGTAATGTCTGTTTTCACAAAAGCCTTATTTTTAACATTGACCTTAAATTTGGGTTTATCCGCTCAGGCGAATACTTTAAATGTGGATCAACTACTTGAGCTGGTTAAGCAAGGTCAAGCGCGTGATAACCAAGAATTTAACCAACGTCTAAAGCGTTTTACTGCGCAAAAAAATCAGCAAGCGCGTTTGCTGCAAGAATCAAAAGATGAGCGCACCCGCCTTGAAGGTATCAGTGCCGCAAAAGAAAAAGAGTTTGCTAAAAACGAAGAAAGTATCGCGCTAGCGCAAGATCGCTTGACCGAACGTTTAGGCTCATTAAAAGAAATGTTTGGTGTGTTACAACAAGTAGCGGGGGATACACAAGGTGTATTTGAAGGCTCAGTCATTAGCTCTCAAATTCCGGATCGTGAAGTGTTCCTAGCAGACCTGATTAAACTAGCTGGTTCCAGCTCTACTTTGCCTTCGATTGAGAACCTAGAGCAGCTTTGGTTTGAAATTCAGCGAGAAATGACGCTGTCGGGTCAAGTAGCGAAATATACTGCAGATGTGGTTTTACCCAATGGTGATGCGAAGCAACAAGAAGTAATCCGTGTCGGTGGATTCAATGTGGTGGCAGAAGGGAATTATCTAGTTTGGGATTTAGAAAGTAAAAAACTGGTTCAATTAGATCAGCAACCGGGCTCGCGTTATAACGCGTTAGCGCAAGACTTAGAGAATGCCAATCAAGGGGATGTGGTACCTTTTTGGTTAGACCCAAGTCGTGGCCAGCTATTGAAAATCATGGGTCAAACAGCCGGTCTTACTGAACGCCTACAACAAGGTGGTGTAGTGGGTTACATCATTTTAAGTTTGGCTCTAGTGGGCATTTTTCTCGCAGTATGGCGCATGCTGGTGTTGCATGCTGAATCAGCACGCATTCGTAAACAAATGCAATCGGATACCCCTTCTTCTGATAATGCATTGGGCCGCGTCATGGCGGTTTATGAGAAAAATAAATCAACGGATACCGAAACACTGGAATTGCATTTAGGCGAAGCCATCATTTCTGAAGTACCAAAACTGACAGCGGGTATTAACTGGATCAAGATAATTTCCGTTGTTGCACCATTGCTTGGTCTATTAGGTACAGTTACCGGGATGATTGATGTGTTTGAAACCATGTCATTGTTCGGCACCGGTGATCCTAAACTTATGGCCGGTGGTATTTCTCAAGCCTTGATTACAACCGTATTAGGTTTGGTTGCCGCGATCCCATGTGTATTCCTGCATACCATGACCAATAATCGCAGCCGTAATCTCATTCAAATTCTAGAAGAGCGAGCAACCGGTATTCTTGCTCGCAAAGCCGAACAGCTATTAAAAGCTAAGGCAGCGTAATCATGTTGATGCAAGCGTATGAACAGGTCTACTTATTCACTGAACGCGGTGGTGATGTGGTACTGGCCATTCTGGGCATCATCTTTTTACTTTGGTTATTTATTTTAGAACGCATTGCGTATTTTAAACTTTCCCATAAGGCTGTACTGAGTGCAGCCGTTGAAGAGTGGGAACAACGTATGGAGCGTACCAGTTGGCACGCTCACCAAATACGTGCGGACTTGGTGGCAAATGTCACCATGAGCCTGAATAACAATATGCGTTTTATAAAAATGTTGGTGGGTTTGTGTCCGTTATTTGGATTACTGGGCACGGTTACCGGCATGATTGAAGTATTTGATGTGATGGCCTTCTTAGGTAATGGCAGTCCAAGAGCAATGGCTTCGGGTATCTCTAAAGCCACCATTCCAACCATGGCAGGTATGGTGGGAGCGTTGACGGGTGTATTCGCACAAAGTTTTATTCAGCGTCACATTCAACGCGAAAAGATTCATCTAGAAGACAAATTAACGTTCGATCATTAAACATAACAAGAACAATGATTGAAGAGAGGTAGTGATCATGAGACGTGGTTTTTCGAATTTAAATGCAGAATCAGAAGAAGGTGAAATTGATATCACACCAATGTTAGATGTGGTGTTTATCATGCTGATTTTCTTTATTGTGACCGCCAGCTTTGTGAAAGAGTCCGGTATTGAAGTAAACCGTCCTGATGCCAGTACGTCAGCAGCGAAGCCTCGCGCGAACATTCTTATTGCTATTAATGAGCAAGGGGAAGTGTGGATTAACAAACGTAAAGTGGAAGAAAGTCAGGTGCGAGCAAATATTGAACGCTTACATGCAGAAAATCCACAAGGTACGGTAGTGGTTCAGGCAGATGAAGAAGCTAAGACCAAGACATTGGTCGCGGTAATGGATGCTGCCAGACAAGCGGGTGTGTATGACGTTTCATTGGCAACTGAGGAGCCTTAATATGGTTTCCTCAGCACCAAGATTTGCTTTGGCATTGGGCGCTGCATTACTGGTGACGTTTTTAGTTGCTCTAATGATGCAGGGTTTGATTAGCTCCGGCGGATCAGTAATCGAAGAAAAAGACTTTGGTAAATTGGTAGAGTTTGTTCACGTTGATCAAGACGATGAACTACAAACCAAATCCCGTGAAGTTAAAAAACCACCTACGCCACCAAAAGAGCCGCCTAAACCGGAAATGGCGAAACCTGATTTGGACATGGCCAATAACACTTTGGATATTGGCAACTTAGATATGTCCTCGGATTTGTCTGTCGATACTGGCTTAGCCGGTGCCCGAGGTGATGGTGAGTATTTGCCGATTGTTCGTATCGCACCGCAATATCCTCGTCGTGCTGCGCAGAAAGGACTTGAAGGCTTTGTAGATTTGGAGTTCACGGTAACCAAAATGGGTACCACAAAAGATGTGATGGTGATTAATGCAGAACCGCCTAATATCTTTGACAGAGCCGCTATCCAATCTGTTTTGAAATACAAGTACAAGCCAAAAGTTGAAAATGGTAAACCCATTGATGTGTCAGGTGTGCAGATTCGTGTCACATTCGAAATGGCTAAGAAATAGAAAGGTAATAAGATGAAGAATAATAAAATCCTATGTACCTTATTAGCGGTCAGTGTGTTCGCATTGTTTTTTAATCCGGTTTCGATCTCTACCGCTCATGCAGTTGAAGAGAAAAAAGAAGAGAAACCCAAAAAACGCTTGACTAAACGCGCACTGATTATCAGCCAGAAGGTATCGAAAATCCTGGAAGGGGTACAAAAGATGGCGGATGAAAAACGCTATCAAGATGCCTTAGCCGAGCTTAATGATACTTTGGAAATGCGATTAAGTGACTACGAAAAGGCATTAGCCTATAACATGATGGCTTATATGTACTTTGCGTTAGAAGATTTCCCTAAAGCACAAAAAGTATATGAGAACGTTGTAAAGTTAGAAAAAGTACCTGATGGTTTATTGCAAACAGCACAGTTGAGCCTAGCTAAAGCTTACATGATTGAAGAGAAATATCAGAAAGCATTAAGCGCAATTAATGTTTGGTTTGATATGGTGGATCAGGTGAGTCCTGATCCATATGTATTGAGAGCCCAAATTAAGTTCCAATTAAAGGACTATAAAGGGGCTCTGCCGGATGTAAAAAAAGCCATCAAAATGGCTCAAGATGAAAACAAAACACCTAAAGAAAACTGGTTGTTGGTTGAGCGTGCCGTCTACTTTCAAAACAGTGACTTCAAATCTCTTGAACGCTGTTTGAAGGATCTCATCTCCTTGTATCCAAAAGAGCAATACTGGACACAACTCTCTTATGTATATGCTGAGCTCGGTAAGCAAGACAAGAGTTTGGTGGCATTAGAAACCGCTTATGAGCAGGATCTATTGCAAAAAGAAAATCAGATTATGTCACTGGCTCAATACATGTTGTCTGAAGAGACGCCCTACAAGGCTGCCAAAGTCATTCTAAAGGGCATTAAGAGCGGTCGAGTAGAGGAAAGCGGAAAGAACTTATCGCTTCTGGGTGATGCATTAATGATGGCTAAAGAATACGAACAAGCCATTAATGTGATGACTAAAGCGGCGGATAAAACTCAAGATAGTGCTGATTATTATAAACTGGCGCAAATTCACAGTAACCGACAAGAATGGCAGCAAGCTTTAACCCAGGCAGAACAAGCGTTGAAGGATAAGGACTTCAAATATCGACAAGACGCATTGGTGTTAAAAGGTTTAATACTTTTCAATTTAAACCGTTTAGATGATGCCAAGATAGTATTTTCAAACATTAAGAAAAGTGAGCCTGAAAATCGTACGGCTGATCAATGGTTGGCTTACATTGAGGGTGAACAGAAGAGACGAGCCTATATGGCTCAATAAATGGGATTCGTTGTTGTGTTTTATTGCCGCTGAAAAGCGGCTTTTTTTTGCCTGAACATTAGGGTTGGAAAGGGATGTAACGTGAACGAGTGAAGGGACGTGTCGTAGGTTATGAACAGCTTTATGCAACCCATTATGGTGGACAATGCCCACCCTACTAATATTACGTGAAAATGGAAAATAGGTGAGTGGAAATATTGGTTGTAGGTCAGGCATTGCCTGACGCAAACCATTACGGTGGGCAATCCACAGCCGACAAAAGATATGCGTAAGCAACAGACAAAGAAAGGCCCCGTAAAACGAGGCAAGAGAGTGTTGAGATAACACTAGAAACGAAAAACGTCTATAGGCCCCTTGGAAAGACTTTTGATCTAAAGGGGAAGAATACTTCCACGTCGTATTCACGCTATAGACAAAATAAATGATCATAATTCATCCTTATGATCATTTAATACAACAGGTTTAAGACAGGCCCTATAAACCCATTGCACTTTGCAGCAAAGAGTCAACACTCTCAGCTGGCAAAAGCCCTTTCTCTATTACAAGTGATTTAATAGATTTACCTTGTGCAACAGCCTCTTGAGCTAAAGCTGAGGTAACTTCGTAACCCAACACTGGATTAAGTGCGGTTACAATACCTACGGACTTATCTAGGTAATCATTACAGCGATCACGATTAGCCGTGATACCGATGATGCATTTTTCAGTTAAGATGTTTGAGCCTCGAGTAAGCATACCTAAGGATAAAAATAGGCAGTTAGCAATCACGGGCTCGAACGCATTTAGTTGAAGTTGTCCTGCTTCAGAAGCCATGGAAACCGTTACATCTTTCCCGATGACATCGTAAGCAATTTGATTCATGACTTCTGGAATAACAGGGTTTACTTTACCAGGCATGATTGAAGACCCTGGTTGCATTTTGGGTAAATTGATTTCACCCAGTCCGCAAAGTGGCCCAGAGCTAAGCAAACGAAGATCATTACAGATTTTACTGATCTTAGTAGCAAAGCGTTTTAGCGTGCCGGAGAGTTGTACAAAATCGCCAGTATCCCATGTGGCTTCCACAAGGTTTTCAGCACTTCTTACAGGTACACCGCTGACGTCCTTTAAATATTCATTCACCTTTTGGCTGTAACCTTTAGGTGTATTAATTCCTGTGCCTATGGCGGTTGCACCTAAGTTATTGTCTAAAAGTAGTTGAGCGGTCACTTGAATTTGATGAATATCTTCTTTAATTGCGGTGGCAAAAGCGCCAAATTCTAAGCCCAGTGTCATTGGGACCGCATCTTGAAGTTGAGTACGACCAATTTTGTAAACGTCTTTGAATTCTTCGGCCTTATCTTGAAAAGCAACTCGTAAGCTTTCCATGGCAGACAGAAGCACTTGGCTTTTGTTGTAAAGAGCCAAGCGTAAAGCAGAAGGGTAGACATCGTTAGTGGACTGCGAGCAGTTCACATCATTATTAGGATGCAAAAATTGATATTCGCCTTTGGCGCGACCAAGTATTTCAAGCGCACGATTCGCAATGACCTCGTTGGCATTCATGTTGGCCGAAGTCCCCGCCCCCCCTTGAATCACATCCACAACAAATTCTGAGTGTAAGTTACCCGCGATGATGTCATCGCAGGCAGCCACAATCGCATTGGTTTTATCTTGTGATAACGCATTGAGATCTCGATTTGCCAAAGCACATGCCTTCTTCACCATGGCAAGGGCTGTAATCATTTCGGGATCGATACTCAATGGAATATCAGTTATGGAGAAATTCTCTACAGCTCTTTGGGTTTGTATCCCAAAATATTGATGATCCGGTATTTCTTTTGATCCTAATGAGTCAGACTCAATGCGAATGTTCACTTTCAATTTCCTCGGGGCAATATTGCAACACCATGTTGCAATTATTTTTGTTATTTTTGAGTTTGAAAATCGTAATAGTTGTGAATGCCGATGACTTTTGTAAGCGCATCTAAAGCTGTTTGGCATTCAATTAAAAATGCTGGGTCTAATAAATCTTCAGGATTTAATGACTCGCGATAATATTCATTAACGCAGTCTTTAAGCGCATCGATTTTTTGTTCGTCTAAAAGGAAAGCCGGGTTCACCGCAGCAAGCTCTTCTTCTGTTAGAGCCACGCGCAAACGTAGGCAAGCAGGGCCTCCGCCGTTGCTCATGCTTTGACGAACGTCGACATATTCCACATGACGGATAGGTTGATTTTGATCTTCGACTAATTCGGATAGATACTGACGAACATTGATGTTGTCATAACATTCTGTTGGAGCAATAAGACGCATTTCATTCATATCACCTGTTGGGCTTGCCAATAGTTGGCTGTTAAACAAGTAACTGGTGATGGCATCATTTAGGCTTACTTTTTCAGCAGGTACTTCAATTGCTTTGAAGTCAAAATGTTTTGCAAGTTGATCAAAAGCTAGCATTTGAGACGGTGCGTCATAAGCATCTTGGTGATAAAACAATACAGGACCGTTACCTACCGCCACGACATCGTTATGGAAAGCACCTGCATTAATGGCGCGAGCACTTTGCTTTAGAAATATGGCATGTTGAGGGGCGAGCGTGTGCTGACGAGCAATGGCTTGAGAGGCTTCAAGTGTTTGACGGGCTGGAAAAATTAAATCACTAATAGACGTATTTTCATCTCGGCCATACACAAATAAACCCACGCCAGCATCATCATAGCTTGAGGTTAAACGTGTATGATTGGCAGCGCCTTCATCTGCAAAACGATTAATCGATGGCAATGCAGAATGCACTGTAAAGTAATAATTATTATTGAAAATAGTACTCAATAACTTTTGTGTTTGTTGGTGTTCAATAGCTCTATGGCTAGTGGTCACGAGATTTGCAGGGGTAAAGTGTACTTTTCCATCAGTGCTATCATGGCTGGGTGTAACCGTCGCTGCATTGGCCGCCCACATGCTTGAAGCGCTGTACACCATGCTGATTAATTCAGGATTGGACTGAGATGCCTTAGCGATGACGTTTTCATCGGTTCCGCTGAAACCAAGTGCACGTAAGATCTGTGTGTCGGGTCTTTGTTGCGGCAACATGAATCCTTGCTTATAGCCTAAGCGGATTAACGTGCGCATTTTTTCAAGACCTTGCAATGCCGCTTGCTTAGGGCTTGAAGTGTTTTGTGCATTACGGGAGGACGCAAGATTTCCAAAAGCTAATCCACTGTAATTGTGGTTTGGGCCAATTAGTCCATCAAAGTTAACTTCAAATGCGCTCATTACTTTAAGCCTCGTGTTAATTCGTTAGTTTGTTGTGAGGTGGCGGTACCTTGCGCCAATGCTTGCGGCCATGCGCAATAATCTGCAGCGTAAAATGCACTAGGGCGGTGATTACCACTTGCACCAACACCACCAAACGGTAGTTCGCTACTTGCCCCTGCGGTTGGCTGGTTGATGCTAATAACGCCTGCTTTAATAGAGTGACTGAATAAAGCTTGGTGCTTCGCGTTGTCACTCACTAATCCGGCGGCTAGGCCGTATTGGGTTTGATTAGCCAGAGAAATCGCTTGCTCAAATGTGTCAACGACATGCAGTTGTAATAACGGACCGAACCACTCTTCATCTGGAGGGGTTTGCGCCGATGTCATATCGATTAAACCTGGGCGTAATAAATTGCTTGTGTCGTCCAGCAAATCCATTTTATTTAAAGGCTTGCCCCCTAATTCGATTAGGGTTTGTTGAGCCTGTAATAAAGTATTGACGGTATGGCGATTGATCACAGGCCCCATAAATGGCTCTGGTTGATCTTTGGGTTTTCCGGCAATCAGGCGAGACATTTTTTCACTTAATTGCTGAATGAATTCATCGGTTGTCTCATCTTTAACAATAATTAAACGTCGCGCGCAGGTACAACGTTGTCCTGCACTTAAAAATGCGCTTTGCAAAACAATGTTAATGGCTGCAGAGGTGTTAACGTCTTGATCAATTATTAATGGGTTATTGCCGCCCATTTCGAGCGCTAACAATACTTCTGGCTTGCCCGAGAATTGTTGATGGAGAATACGCCCAGTGATGGATGACCCGGTAAACAATAATCCATCAATGTCTTGCTTTGCTAAGGCGATACCTACTTCTTTGGCACCTTGAACCAAGTTGATTACACCGTTTGGCAGACCAGCTTGTTGCCATAATTCAATGGTTTTTTCAGCGGTAAACGGTGTCTCTTCACTAGGTTTGAACACTATGGTGTTACCAGCAAGTAGGGCGGGAACAATATGTCCGTTCGGCAGATGGCCAGGGAAATTGTATGGCCCAAATACGGCCATCACACCATGGGGGCGATGCGTTAAATTTAGGTGGGTATGATTTCCAGTGTAACCGTTTTCGGTATTGGCTCTGGCTCGTTGTGCTGAAATACTGATTGCCACTTTATTTGCCATTGCCGTGACTTCGGTTTGTGCTTCCCAGTCAGGTTTGCCGGTTTCAAGGCTAATAATGTTGGCTAATTCATCGATGTTGTCTCGTAATAACTGCGCAAAATTTTCAAGTATTTCAATGCGACCGGTCAGTGGGGTCATGGCCCATTGAGCTTGTGCATTTTTAGCAATGTTAACAGCTTGTGCTACTTGTTCTGCACTCGCGCCATTTTTGTGCCAAGCAATGGTTTGATCACTTGGATTAATGGACTTAAGTTCAATGCCTTCACCTGAGATCCATTCGCCGTTAATAAATAAACTTTTCATGTTATCTCCTAAACTCGTGGTAGGTATCGCAATAAAGAACCCGCGTTTACGTTGAGGGCTTTTAGGTCGTCTTCATACAGTTTTATAAGTCCTGATCCTGTACGAATCATCTGAGCATGAATGACGCGAAACCCTTGTAATGAACTGTTGGCGATCATGGTTTTGCTATTGAGCATACGTTCGTCGGTAATAGTGGCTAAGCCTTGATCCATCTTACGAATGGATTTCAACTGATTTATTCGACCACGCATGATTGGACCTGCATCAAAAATATCCACCACGTTTTCGAATTCGAAGCCTTCCTCTTCTAATAACTCCATGGCTCGACGGCCAGCAATATTTGGACGACCAATCACTTCTTGAGCCGATTTAGGTAACAGCTTTGTGTATATAGGGTGCTTTGGCATTAACTCAGTAATGAATTGATTAGAGCCGACGCCACATAGGTTGTCGGCTTCATCAAATTCCATATCAAAAAAGTGCTGGCCCAGTGCATCCCAAAATGGGCTGCGTCCTTGCTCGTCAACATACCCACGTAATTCTGCAATGACGTGGTCAGCGAAACGCTCGGGAAATTGTGCCATTAATAAATAGCGGGATTTTGCTAGCCAGTGACCGTTGCCACGGTAACTTGGATCTAAAAATAAAGTGCCGACTTCGGAATAACCTGTGTAATCATTGGTTAGGTGTAACAAATCATTTTCGATTTGTTTACCGAGGTTGTGGCTGTAATTGTTCATGCTGATTAGGCGGTAAGCATAAAATGCTTGACGAGCACCGGTGCGCGCATACACACCAGCGGTACCAACCACTTTGTTTTTTTCTGCATCTTCCATTACCAGCAAAAAGTAGTCATCTTTGCTAGGGGTATTCGAAGCGAAACTATCAAGGGATGATTGAATTTTATGTCCAAGGGCTTCTGGGTCATTCGGTAAAGATGTCATACCTTTACCGGCTTTTACCGAAAGTTCTAAAAGATCTTGAAGATCAGACATGGCCACGGGGCGTATAAATAGCATGTTCACGTCCTACGCTTATAATTGTGATTTGAAATCAATTAAATGAGTGATTAATAAGGCGGATAGCTGAGCACGTTCGACAAAACTATCTATGCAGGCGAATTCTTCTTCGCTATGAATATTGGCTCCGCGTACACCTAATGTATCAATGTTGATTAAACCTGCTGCCGCTAGGTTATTGCCTTCACAGCAGCCGCCAGTGGCTTGCCATTGAATGTTTAGGCCAATTTTTTCACCGCATGACTTTAACAATTCAAACATGGCTAATTGTTTTTCTGTCATGGGTTTTGGTGGGCGATTAAACTTGCCATGCAATGTCATTTCACAGCCAGACGAATCGCTAATCGCTTGAACAATGTCGTTGATTTGCTTTTCAACTTGAATTTGTTGTTCAGGCTCATGCATCCGGATATTAAAGTGGCAGACACAAAGATCAGGAACCACATTTACAGGACCACCGCCGTCTATCTTTCCAATATTAACGGTAATGCCAGTTTCTTCATTGCTGAGTTTGGCTAATTCAGTAGCAGCCTGGGAAATTGCGAGAACGGCATTTTTACCTTCAAAAAAACTACGGCCTGCGTGCGTACTGAACCCTTTTGCAACAAGAGAAAAATTCCCGCTTCCTTTTCGGGCACCGGCTAATGTGCCATCTGCAAGTGCGGGTTCGTATGTCAAACCAAAATCATGATCTTTAGCCAGCGACATTAGAACGTCACCAGAGCTAGGTGAGCCAATTTCTTCGTCGGGGCTGATGGCTATGGTAAAGCCAAATTGATTCTTATATTCGCTGCTGTTTAATGCCTTTAAGACATGGGCTAAAACAACTAGTCCGCCTTTCATATCAGCTGTGCCTGGGCCATGGAGGCGATTTCCTTCTATCCAGCAGGTTTGGAATTCGCTCTCGGCCGGGAACACAGTATCGATGTGACCAGTACACAGAATTTGCAACGGCGCACTTGGCCGAGCGCGAAAAACTTGCATAGGGGCAATGTTGACTTCGTATTCATTGCCGTTTGAATCTAGCTTTTTTATTGGCTCAAGAGGAAGTGTTTGATAATCCTCAGAGACGTCTTCAAATAATTGAATAACTTTTTCTTGAGCACGTGTAATACCTTCAGCATTAAAACTACCGCTGTTGATATTACATAGTTCTATGGTCGTATTAGCCATGGTGTCTTGCATAGAATCAAGGCTGGCTAATAGCTCTATCTGTGAAGTCGTTAAGTTTAAAGACATAAAAACGCTCAATATTTATATATGGTTTTATTCTGCCCTCATGTGTGCCGAAGTAGGTTCGTTTGTTGGTAGCAGGGAGAGGATTAAATCCTTGGGGTGAATATTTATGGAAGGGTATTAGCTTCTAAGCTTTTACGGTCGGCTTTCTCGCATAATGTCCTGACGCGCTTGTAACTTAAGGATTTAATCTTGCCAGCTATTCATACAATGTTCATGGAGTCTTAAAAGCGAATTAGGAATGAATATGACAGATCAATTTAAAGATGTTGAAAGTAAAGATGCAGAGTTTGTATTGCACCCAGCATCTTCTATTACTGCACTATTAGAGAATGGGCCACAAATGGTGGTGTCCGCTAAAGGTAGTACGATTACCGAATCAAATGGGACTGACTTATTAGATGCAGTTGGTGGGTTGTGGTGCGTGAATGCAGGCTATGGTCGTACTGAATTAGCTCAAGTGATGAAAGAAAGTGCAGAACAGCTTGCGTATTACCACACCTTTAGTAATGCATCGAACCCTTGGCAAGTAGAGTTAGCAGAGAAGTTAGTTAAGCTTGCCCCTAAAGGTTTGGATAAGGTGTTTTTTGGATCAGGCGGCTCTGATGCAAATGACACACTCGTGAAGATTGCATGGCACTATCATGCATTAAAAGGTCATACCTCAAAAACAAAAGTAATAGCACGTCAGCAAGCTTATCATGGCACCTCAATTTCTACGGCCAGCCTAACGGGATTAGGAGGCTTTCATCGTGAATTTCCTTTGCCATTGGATTTTGTCCTGCGTGTGGAGTGCCCGCATTTTTATACTCGTGGCAAAGATGGGGAAACGGAACAAGCATTCTGCGATCGTTTGATTGGAGAAATTGCCGATCTGATTGAGAAAGAGGGTGCCGATAACATTGCTGCATTTTTTGCAGAGCCTATTCATGCTGCCGGTGGCATCATTGAGCCGCCAGTGGATTACTATCCAAAATTAAAAGCCCTGCTGAAACAACATGATATTTTGCTGGTAGCGGATGAAGTGGTTTGCGGTTATGGCCGTTTAGGCACTTGGTTTGGTTCTGAGCAACTGGGGTTTGAACCGGATATGATGAGTACGGCGAAAGGTTTAACCAGTGGCTATTTCCCAATGTCTGCCGCTTTTATCAGTAATAAAATTTGGGAAGTGTTAAAAGAAGGTTCCGCCAAGCTAGGGGCATTCAGTCATGGTTATACCTATTCTGGTCACCCAGTTGGTGCAGCGGTGGCATTGGCCAATATCCATTTAATTGAAAACGAAGGTTTGGTGAATCAAGCAAAAGAAAATGGTGCGTACTTGCATGCACGTTTAAGAGAAGAGCTAAATGATCACCCATTCGTGGGTGAAATTCGCGGCCGTGGGCTGTTGGCTGGCGTGCAGCTAGTTAAAGATAAAGCGAATCGAGTGCTACCGGATCCTGCAGAAAAATGGCCAGCAAAAATATGTGCGGCAATGAAAAAAGCAGGAGTGATTGTGCGTCCGCTACCGAGCGTGGGCACACTGGCGATCTCTCCGCCACTAGTTATTACTCGTGATGAAATTGACCATTTAGTCAGGGTTTTGGTGGGTAGTATTAACTCAGAGTTGAAATAATATTCGGTTTATTTTTCATCATTTAGATTATTTTTATATAAGTGATGCCGGATCATCTATAGATAAAAGGTTCAGTATTTATTGGATGATCCGGATAAAATCCACGAATCTAGTGGGTTTGAGGAACATTTCCTTAAACTATTGCGTATTATAGGTTTGTAATAACGGTGCAATAAAAACAAAAAACACCGAAATAGATTGTTTGACAACGCTTTTTCTGTGTAATAAATTGCCGAGTGTTAAAAATTGTAATTAACAAAAAAAGAAGACGCTGCCATGCATCACATGCAACCTCAAAGCAGCTCATCCAACTACCTGTTGAGTGAGTGGTTCGACGAATAAAAACATCCTTCCTGTTTTTGTAACTGGAATGATGGCTCGTTGTCACTTGCTGATACTCCATCCCTGTATTGCATAATTGAACTAACATTATCTTTTAAACGATATTTCGTTTGAAACATTTTGCGTGCGACTCGATCTTGTGTGCTTGATTCAGTTACTCCCTAACTGGCTTTTTTGCCGCCTATAAACATCAAAAATAAAAAATTAGGCCCTTGTGTCATACACATTGAGGAGAGAACTATGAATAGAAGTAAACCGTTAAGCCTTGCGATAAAAGTAGCCCTGGGGATGGCGACTTTATCTGTACCTTTTTCAGGCTTTGCGAATCAAGCAGAAGACGAAGTGGTACTTGAAGAAGTAGTTGCCACGGGTTCACACATTAAAGGTTTGGACTTAGAAGGTGCGACAAACGCAGTACAATTAGATAGCAAAGACATTATGGAGTCTGGTGCAGATTCATTGTCTTCACTGCTTGAAGGATTAAGTGTTACAGGCGGTGGTAATGGAACATTTACTACTGAAGGTGCTGGTCCTGGTTCAGAACAAAATCCTGTGGGTTCCTCTGCTGTTTCATTACGTGGCCTAGGCACATCATCAACTCTGACATTAGTAAATGGTCGACGTGTATCTGTATCTTCTTTTGCTAAAGGTGGTACCGAGTCTTTTGTTGATATTAATTCCATTCCATTAGCTGCGATTGAACGTGTTGAAATTTTACCAAGTGGTGCATCTGCCACATACGGCGCTGACGCGGTTGCCGGTGTTGTAAATATTATCCTTAAAAAAGATTATGAAGGTCTGCAAGTTAGCGGTTCTATGGGTAATTCTACAGCTTCAAGTAACAACCAAAAAACAAACTTTAATTTGGCTTGGGGTACGTCTACATCAAATACTCGTACCATGGTTGTTGCAGATTATTTTAAACGTGAGCCTTTATTTGAACGTGATCGTTCTGCCACCGCTGTTTCTCAAGAGCCAAGTGCTGACGGCATTTATTCTGCCTTCAACACTGACGGATTTGCTATAGATGACCAGGTTGAGCAAGCAGATTGTGAAGCAGATACATCCGGTAACTATACATACAATCCAAACGGCCAGTACGGCGAGGCATGTGAATACAATACTAACTCTGAAACTCAGGCTCAGGGTGAATTTGAATCCATGGGTGTAACTGCAACCTTTGATTTGGACTTCAATAACATGACTTGGTTTAACGAGTTCATGTATCAAAATACCAAGTCACAAGGTAATCGTGCTGGTGCATCATTTGGTGGTGACGGCTTGCTTATTAGTGAGAACCATCCCGGCTGGGCAGATGCGGATAGCGCCGCAATCTTAGCGAACTTACAAGCGGCAGCTCCAGGTGATACTGAATTTGTTGTTCTTGGTCGTATGCCTGGTACTCGCGCAGTTGAAATTGAAAGTGATAGTATGCGTTTTGTATCGGGTCTTAAGGGTGAGTTTGATTCTTGGGATTGGGAAACAGCAGTTAGTGTTGGCCGAAGCGAGTCAACTCAGCGTGGTTTAGATGGGCTATATAACCGAGAAAAATTACAAGCTAGTTTACTAGGTGAATTGTGTTCAGATGGCTCCATCAGTGCCAGCTGTGCAACTCCAATTTGGTATGACGTATTCGATGGTAAGAAAAACCAAACAGCAGGTATTGAAGAATTAATTACTGCAGATGGTAGCCGTAAAGGTGAATCTAATCTTTATAGTTGGGACTTCAAAACTTCTACGCTGGATTTATTTACATTACCAAGCGGAAGCGTTGCAGCTGCTTTTGGTGCTGAATGGCGTCGAGAAGATGTTGTTGATACACCATCTGAAGAGTCAAAAGCAACCGTGGATAATGATGAACCAATTTTAGGCTTTAGTTCCACTGGAGCTGAGTATGAGCGTGATCAGTACGCAGTTTATGGTGAACTTTCAATTCCATTAATGGAAAACTTTGAAGCCCAATTAGCTGGTCGCTATGACGAGTATGATGACTTTGGAGGTGATTTTAACGGTAAAGTTGGTTTACGTTATCAAATGAGTGATGCCGTTACTTTACGTGCTAACTGGTCTGAATCTTTCCGTGCTCCTTCTATGGCGCAAGCGGGTCTTACGACTAAATTAACCTCTTATGAAGCTGCTTGTGATACCAGTGATGCTTACACCCAAGCGTTGGCTGATGGTTATTACTGTGGTGTTGATGGTGATTATGCGGATCCGTTTGATGCATCACGCAACATGGATACAGAGTTAGTAGGAAATTCAAAGTTGAAGCCAGAAACGGCTAATACTTATGGGTTTGGTGTTTTACTTCGCCCAACAATGGATATTGAATTGAATATCGACTGGTGGCGCATTGAATACGAAAACACGGTTGTAGATGCAGAAGACGCTTATGTTGTTGCTACTCTTAATGGTTTAACTGATGGCATCGTAACAACAGATGATTTAGTTACGGGTACTCCAGGCGTTCAATTATATTGTGATCCTGCAAATTACACGGCTTCAACAACAGATGATTGTAATGCTTCAGGTTCAGATTTTGGCCCTGAAATTGCCGATGTTCATTTCCAGCCATTCAATGCAGGTAAGCAGACAGTTGAAGGTGTTGACCTTGTTTATACTCACTACCTATACGATGGTTTATTCGGAAGCGTAACTTGGTTCTTTGATGCATCATATTTAATTAAATTTGATGAAGAGCTCGTTGAAGGCTTCGGTGTTGAAGAAAAAGCGGGTGAATATACTTACCCTCGTTTAGCAGCAAGCACCAAGGTTCGCTGGGGTTATAATGAGTGGAGTACATCTTTAAGTGCTCACTATACAGGTGAATATAAAGATGACCTTGTTGGCAGTGATGCAGCAGAAGCGGCTGGTTATGATACAGATGTCGATACCCGTACAGTACCGTCATGGACTACATTTAACCTAAGCGTAAGTTATGATTTTGCTAATGACAGTTTTGTTCAGCTAAATATAGACAACGTTTTGGATGAAAAACCGAATTTTGTTTATGGTTCTGGATCGAATGTTGATTACAGCAATACAGACATCATGGGTCGCTTCGTAACCCTACGTTATAACCAAGTTTTCTAGCCGTCATAAGGATGGTAGCGGCCCATAAGGTGGCTACCATCTTTCTGTAGAAAGAGGTCATCATGTCCCACTCAACTGATATTTCTCCACAAGAGAATGAATCGGTATCGGCATCAAAAATGCCCGATACCTATTTGATTCTATTTTTTGTCGCAGTATTTGCCTTTGCGTTAACCTATTTTGTTAATCCTGGATCATTTGAAGTTATTGAGCAGGTTACCAGCAGTGGTGATGTGCGGATGGTTTTGGACCCTAATTCATTTCAACTGATTGAAGATGCGAAAGCCGGTCTGCCAATCTTTGCTTCTGGCGGTGAAATGGGTTTTTTGAATTTGCCATTTGAAGGAATGGTTTCTGGTTCAAAGTGGGGGGCATCCATTGGTGTTTTTGCGTTCATCATTATTACTGGTGGTGCGTTCGGCATCATTATGTCTACTGGTTCGATTAATCGTGGATTGATGCGCTTAATTGCAAAAAGCCAAACACTTGAAGTGTTGGCAGTACCGGTTTTATTTTTCGCCTTTTCTCTCGGTGGTGCCATCTTTGGTATGGGAGAAGAGGTTATTCCGTTTGTCCTGATTATTGTCCCCATCTTTTTAGCAATGGGTTATGACAGCATAACGTCTTTATTGGTGACGTATGTGGCAACCCAAATTGGTTTTGCCTGTTCTTGGATGAATCCATTTTCTGTGAGTGTGGCTCAAGGTATTGCGGATTTACCCATTTTATCAGGACAGGAATTTCGTATTGCTCTTTGGTTTGTATTTACGCTTATTGGTGCAGGCTTTACTTTGATGTACGCATTCAAAGTAAAGAAAGACCCGAGTAAATCTCCGACTTTCAAACAAGATAAGCAAAACCGCAGCGAAGCGATTTCGCTAGATGGCATTCAATTAAATACTGGTGATTGGTTAATTCTGTTAACTCTAGTTTCAACCATCGGTTGGATGATATGGGGTGTGACCACACAAGGGTATTACTTACCTGAAATAGCCAGTCAGTTTTTCACCATGGGTTTAGTGGCGGCTGTTATTGGCTTGATATTTCGTCTTGATGGTATGACAGCTAATGGAGCGGTGGAGGCATTTCGTCATGGAGCGTCTCAATTGTTACCAGCAGCTTTAGTTGTGGCATTCGCAAAGGGTATTGTTTTGATGCTTGGCGGCGATGGCCCTGAGCAAGCGAGTGTTTTGAATACCATTTTGCATTATGCCGCTGAGAGTTTATCTGGGCTTTCGCAAACTGTAGCGGCAAGCTTCATGTTTTTATTTCAAAGCGTATTTAATTTCTTTGTGACATCTGGCAGTGGGCAGGCGGCATTAACTATGCCGATTATGGCACCGCTTTCGGATTTATTAGGAGTGTCACGTCAAGTTGCGGTATTGGCGTTTCAATTAGGTGATGGATTAACCAATATTTTAGTTCCAACTTCTGCTGCCTTAATGGGTTGTTTAGGTGCAGCCAAAGTAGATTGGGGCGTTTGGATACGATTTATTGCTAAACCTATGTTGGTGTTATTTTTACTTTCAATTCTAACCATGATTTTAGCTGTGGTTATCGGTTTTCATTAGGTGAGCATGTTTACATTAATTAAAAATGCCCAAGTCTATGCGCCCAATCATTTAGGTGTGTGTGACGTATTAATTACAGATGGGCGAATCGCACATATCGATACAGATATTGAAATTTCAGCGGGTTCTTTACTTAAAACAGTAGACGCTGATGGTCGTATTTTAGTACCGGGATTTGTAGATACCTTAGTTCATATTACTGGCGGTGGTGGTGAAGGTGGTTTTAATACCCGCACCCCTGAGTTGGATTTTAAAGATGCCATTGCAGCTGGTGTGACGACTATGATTGGTGCCTTGGGTACAGATGCTACAACGCGCACTCTGGGTGATTTGTATGGTAAAACCCAGGCATTGAATGTGGATGGGCTTAATTGCTTCATGTATACCGGCAGCTACGAGTTACCTGCAAAAACCATTACTGGCAGTGTGCGTGAAGACATAATTTATATCGATCCCGTCATTGGTGTGGGTGAGGTTGCCATTAGTGATCATCGTGGGTCACAACCCACTGAACATGAGTTAGCACGGTTAGCTGCTGACTCAAGAGTAGGTGGCTTGCTCAGTGGTAAATCTGGCGTGGTAATGATTCATGTGGGTGCTAATCAAGATAAGTTGGATATTTTGCATCGTGTGCAAGAAGAGTTCGAAGTGGGTTTAAATCATTTTTATCCAACCCATGTGAATCGCTCTCAGGCATTACTTGAATCCGGAAGCTTATTTGCCAAACAAGGTGGCACCATAGATTTGACGGCCAGTACCAATGATCACTTGATTGCCATGGGTGATATTCGTGCTAGTGATGGTTTACGTTACTTATTAGAAGATGGCTGTCCGGCTAATCGCATTACATTTAGCTCTGATGCTCAAGGATCATTGCCGCATTTTGATGCAAATGGTCGTCTAGATGGGTTGGATATTGGATCAATTTCTTCGTTACACGAAGAGTTAGTACGTGCAGTTAAAGAGCTGAATATTCCATTAGTAACGGCGTTAGCTTGTATTACTAAAAACCCTGCCAAAGTGACGGGATTGTATAAAAAAGGCGAAATTAAAGTGGGCTGTGATGCCGACTTAAATTTATTGGATCCAAATACTCTAGCCGTAGATTCGGTCATGAGTCGTGGTAAGTGGTTGCAATTTGAAGGAGTGATTTGTGCAAAAACCGCATTCGATCATTGAGGTCAGCATGAAATTTTTAATGAGTGTTATAGGCTTGTTTCTAAGCTTGATTGTGCAGGCTGATGGTAAATTGCTGATTGCAGGCGGTGCCATTGCTAGCCATAACGAAGACTTATATCAAGCGTTTATTGCAGCTCAGCCATCCACCGAATCTAAGGTGTGCATTGTACCTGTTGCATCCAGCAGTCCAGTAAAAAGTGCCAATGCATTTAAGCAAGACTTGATTCGCTATGGTATGGATGAAAGTCGTATTTGTATTTTTCCATTAGCCGTTGTCGATGATAAGAGTACAGAGTTTGATGAAACAAAATGGCGCAATAATGCATACGATGAATCTTTATTTTCAGATATGAAACTTGCAAAAGGATTTTGGTTTACCGGTGGTGATCAGATGCGCATCGTCGAGTCTTTGACGAAAGAGAAAGCCGATAGCCCTTTATTGAAATTGCTTAAAGAAAAGCTGAAAAACGGTGCTGTTATTGGTGGTAGTAGTGCCGGTGCGGCTATGATGAGTGAACCTATGATTGCTGCCGGTGATAGCTTCTCAGCATTAACGCAGCCACAATCAGAAAAATATTACGGTATGGAGACCCAAGAAAAAGGGCAATTGTATTTGCATCAAGGCCTTGGTTTTTTCCCTTATGGCTTGGTGGATCAGCACTTTGATCGCAAAGCTCGCTTAGGTCGATTAATTCGTGCACTGTCTTTAACCGGTATTAAGCAAGGCTATGCGGTAGATGAAAACACGGCCATGTTAGTGGATTTATCCAAGCACATGATTACCGCTGTAGGAGAAGGGAATGTCACCATTGTGGATTTGAATGAAGCAAAGCACGTGGATTCTCCATTTGAAATACAAGATGTCATGTTGTCTGTTTTGGCTCCAGGAGATAGTTGGAATATTAAGGCACATGAAATATTGACCAAGGCTTCACCTACCAGAGGCCATGAATATTTTGAAGAAGCCCCTTCTCAAGGCGCAGGATTGGCATTAGCTAATATTCGGTTATCACAACTTTTGGGTTTTGAACTCATGGATAATAAACACTCGCAAGAAGTGAGACGTTATAGTTTCATCGAAAATGCTCAGGGTGTTTTATATCGATTTAAAAAGAAGAAAAAAAGCCAAGGCTTTTGGCAAACCAATGGCACGTTGGATCAATATTCTGTGGCACAGGTTTATATGGATATCGAACCTGTCAAAGTCACGTTTTCTCACTAGGTACTAAAAATGAATGTAGGATTAGAACTTGATCGTTTAGATTTACGCATTCTGCAAACCCTGCAGCAAAACGGTCGCATGACCAATAAAGAGTTGGCAGATAAAGTGAATTTATCAACCAGTGCATGCCATCAGCGCATGCAACGTCTGATTGACGATGGTTGGATAAAAAACTTTTTAGGTGTCATTGATGTGGATCGCCTGTGTGCCCCTGTACATTGCATTGCGACCATAGTGCTGAAAGATCACGCTCCAGATGCATTTCGATCTTTAGAAAAAAGTTTAGAGAGTATGCCGGAAGTATTGGAAGCTTATACCGTAAGTGGCGGCTGTGATTTTATTGTTCGCTTTGCTTGTTCACAAATGACGCGTTATATGATGCTGACGAACTCTATGATTCATGAATGCCCGCAAATCAGTAACATCAGCACACATGTGATTTTGAAACAAAGTAAGTCGTTTTCTGGTTTTCCAATTCAAGAAATCATCAGTCAACGACAATTTGCATAGAGGTAAAAGTGAAGATCGTTAAACCTTTGGGTGTGTTATGTGTGTCGATTTTATATTCTTTATGCTCTTCAGCATTTGAGTATAAAACCGCTTGTGGTGAACTGTCACAAGAAGCAATAGCTAGCGAAGCTGCTTTGTTATTAAGCGGCGGGGCTGGAGCCGCTAGTAAAGACGAAGTTCCTGCGACTCGTTGGTTATTGCAACATGCACCCAAAGGGGATTACTTAGTGATTCGAGCAGGAGGAGTGGGTAGGCAGGCCAAATGGATTTGTGACACTTTTCCCGAACTTGTGGGTAGTGGCGCTGAAATTTCCATCGATTCTCGTGAGGATGCGAATCATCCAGCCGTAATTAAATTGATTCAGTCTGTTGAGGTGATTTGGATCGCAGGCGGTGATCAAAATAAATATGAAAACTACTGGAAAGGGTCGGCGTTAGCTCAAGCACTGAATCACCACATGTCGAATAAACCCATTGGTGGTACCAGTGCAGGTATGGCCATTTTAGGCAGCAGTTATTATGCACCTGAAAGTAAGGCGGTTATTGGTTCGCAGATATTGAACAATCCGTATCATGATGCAACAGCCGATATTTTCCATGAAGATTTATTACAACACCCACATCTCGTCCGAACCTTAAATGAAACCCATGTTAATCGCTCTCTTAAAGGTGAAACCCGACATAACCGCATGTTTGGTTTATTAGCACGCACGGTTTCTCACTTTGATAGTATTAAAGTGCGCGCCTTGGGTTTAAACGAAGGCAGTTTCTTAGCTATCGATAAAGATGGTAAAGGCAAGGTGTTTGGCGATGAGCTAATCATCTTAACGCCATTGCACAAGCCAGAGGTCATAAAGCCTGGCCTAGCTTTGATATGGAATCACGATGGTCAGGCGGTGAAGGCATTGCGTATTGAAGGCAGCCATAATGGTGCTGGCGATCTAGACTTTAAACATGGTGTATTTAAAGGCGGCCAAATCGAATACTGGTCAACGAGCCAGGGTAATGATGGTTTTACCATGGCACAGGAATCCCATTAGCCTTTTAAGTAAGACTCCACTTCTTCTGCCCAATCCAACCATGCTTTTTCCCCTAGTATGCCTCGACGTAAGGTTAAATAGGGGAGCTCGAACGGCTTTTGTTTGGTTTTGGGTAAATTTAAATACTCTTGCTCTAAGTTGAGAAAGGTATCCAGCATGCGCTGATGGATGGCTTTGTGCTCGCTTAACTCTTGCTTCAACTTGTTTTTATCAATGAGGTGCCCGCCATACAATTTCACCAATAGGGCATCATTGACCTTATCCACCTTCACTGGATTTTCTAGCCATTTCACCAAAGCATCATGACCGGCTTGGGTCATGTGATACACCTTACGGTCGGGTTTTCCTTGTTGTGCCTCTAAGGTGCAGTCGATGAGACCATCTTGATGCAGGGTTTTCAATTGACTGTAGATTTGCTGATGACTGGCATTCCAGAAGAAGCCTAATCGCGCTTTAAAGCGCTTGAGTAGGTCGTAGCCGGAGCCTTCTTCGGTTTCTAGCAGGGTTAGGATAGCGTGTTTAAGGGACATACAAGGTATCAATTTTGAATAAGTGCTTAGTCTAAGGTGCCTAAGTCTTATATGCAAATAGTTGCATATGCTGAAGGTTGGGCATACACTCCAGAAATCATATGCAAAAAGTTGCATATAAAAATAATAAAAAAGGGCAACAAGAGAGGAAGAAATGGCTAAGGTAAAGGTGAGAACCGGTAAGCGTTATCGTAGTGGTAGAGCAGACAAGCACTATGATGCCATTGTGGTGGGGTCGGGTATTGGCGGTTTGGCCAATGCGGCTTTGCTGTCCTTAATGGGTAAAAAAGTGTGTGTTTTGGAACAACATTACACCGCAGGTGGTTTTACTCATGCGTATGATCGTGAAGGCTATGAGTGGGATGTGGGCGTGCATTACATTGGTGAGGTGCACAAGCCGAGTTCCATGAAACGTATTTTCGATACCATCAGTGAAGGGCGTTTAAAATGGGCCGCCATGGACCCTGTTTACGACAAAATTATCCTAGGGGATAAAGAATATGATTTTGTTGCAGGTCGCGAAAACTTCATTGATGAATTGAGCAAGCATTTCCCTGAGGAGCGTGCCAATATCGAGCGCTATGTTAATTTGACGCGTAAAATCAGTTCGTTAACACCTAAATTTTTTGCGGCTCAAGCTATGCCGAAATGGTTAGGTCGTCTTTATAATGTGATTCGCCCTTTGTTAATTCCAAAAGAATTCTTCCAAACCACACGAGAAGTGCTTGAAGGCATCACATCTAATCAAGAGTTAATCAGTGTATTAACCGGTCAATGGGGCGATTATGGTCAGACTCCCCGTGATGCCGCCTTCTTGATGCATGCTTTGATTGCTAAACATTACTTAGCCGGTGGGGCGTATCCTGTGGGTGGCGCATCTTCTATTGCGCGCGAGATTATTCCAACCATTCAAAAGAGTGGTGGTGAAGTTTATACCTACGCTGAGGTTGATAAAGTGTTAGTGAAAGGGGAAACCTGTTACGGCGTGAAAATGGCAAACGGTGATGAAATTTATGCCGATGTGGTTTTCAGTAATGTGGGTTTCATGAATACCGTTAAGCGCTTGTATCCAGAACATTTGCGCGCCAAGCATGGTTTGGATAAATGGTTAAAGCAAGATGCCATTCAGTATTCTAGCGCAAGCTACTGTGTATACGCTGGATTTAAAGGCACAGCCCAAGAACTCGGTTTGGATACGACGAACCTGTGGATTTACCCAAATGGTGATCACGAGAAAAATGTAGATGACTTCCGTGCTGGCAAAACCGACCAATTGCCGTTGATTTATGTGTCTTTCCCGTCTTCAAAAGATCCAGAATGGGATGAGCGCTACCCTAATAAATCCACGGTGGAAATTGTGACTGTGGCGGAAATGAATGAGTATGAGCAATGGAATGGCACCACTTGGCAGCAACGTGGCGAGGACTATGAAGAGAAAAAAGATGCTGTTGCGAAATATCTGTTAGAGCGTTTGTTTGAACGAAAACCGCAATTACGTGATGCTTTGGATTACTATGAAATTTCGACGCCACTTTCCACTCAGTTCTATCAATTAAACGAACGCGGTGAAATTTATGGTCTAGACCATTATGTGGATCGTTTTAAACAGTCGTGTTTACACCCACAAACCCCGATTAAAAACTTCTACATGACAGGCGCCGATGTGATGACTGCCGGTGTGGGTGGCGGTTTAATGGGTGGTGTCATGAGTACCATGTGCATGCTGGGGTTGAAAAAGGGTAAAACGGTGATGAATTTATTTAAAAATTACCAAGAACCTGAATTAGCCAAAGCAGAAGGCTTGAACAAAGAAAATGCCGCCTAACGTTTTATCAGAAAGAAACCTTGTCCCTGTGTTATAATGCCCATCCCTTGATGGGCTTTTTTTGCTCTGCTAAAAATCATTGGTTGGTATATGTTAGGTATTTTGTATTCATTTCGTCGTTGTCCTTACGCGATGCGTGCGCGTTTAGCGCTGGCGTATTGTGTGAGTCCTGAGAGCATGGAGTTGCGCGAAGTGGTATTGAAAGATAAGCCAGATGAATTATTGGCCATTAGTCCAAAAGCCACTGTGCCGGTTTTGCAATTATCCAATGGTCATGTATTAGAAGAAAGTTTGGATATTATGCACTTTTCCATGTCGCAAGATGCAGATTTAAAAAGTGAGTTTTACCCACTGCATTTCTCCAGTGAAATGGATGACCTCATTGAACAAAATGATGGTGAATTTAAATGGGCGTTGGATCGATATAAATATGCGGATCGCTATGAAGAATCAGAAGCCTTTTATCGTGAAAAAGGAGAGAGGTTCTTGCAGCAATTAGAAACCCGCCTAGCGCAAAGTACTTACTTGTTTGGTGACCAATTTACTCTTGCGGATTTAGCTATTTTTCCGTTTGTGCGTCAGTTTGCCCACGTGAATAAAAATTGGTTTGAACAAAGCCATTATGTAAATGTGAGTAATTGGTTAAATGCCTGGTTAGAATCCCCTTTGTTTTTAAGTGTCATGAAAAAATACGCCCAATGGCATGAAGGCAATGATAAGGTATTGTTTCCACCTAAAAACACTTAGCTCTCTATAGGCTTGATATTAGGGAGTAGCTTCTTCTGTGGTGTCAGTGGTATCTGTGGTTGTGGCGGTTTCTGCTTGGAATTGCATCCACAATACTTCGTTGGGTTGCTCTGCAATAAAATGTAAATTGCTTTCACCATCGATGAAAGCAAACCCATCCACAGGACTATCAATGGGTTGATTGAATGCATCACACAATTTGCGCTCAATTTTAAGTGCTAGGAAATCTGCATTCATTGGATTTAACTGGCCTTTCCATTGGCAGCCTAAGGCGCTGCCAATAAATCCACCTTCATCATTTATATATAAGACAGAATCTTGAGTTCCCCATTGTCCTCTGACTCGGCTGAGATCTAGGTTGGAAACACGACCTGTGTCTAATAGGAGTGTGATACTGCCTGAACGACTGGCCCCATCAAAATTCATAAATAAATCTCGGTCGGTAGCAAATAAGGCATCTAATTCAATGCGATTTGCAGAGCGTGATCCCACATAGAATTCGTTATCGGTGTCAGGAGTGTTGTATGTGTAGATTTCGGTATCCATAGAAGCGCCACCGCTGGGCTCGACGACATAGGTACCGATGAGTGCTTCATCATCTCTTAGAATAAAAATTCGATCTTGATAAAACAGCACTTGAGTTTCTATGGTGGCGGTTGCCCCTTGTTCTTCGGTTTCGCCAATCCAAAGACCTTTCAAAGTGGCACCCACAGGTGCAGCGTCATCACTGGATGAATCACTACTTTCGTCTAACGCACCACAGCCTGAACAGGTCATACAGGCTAATAAGATGAAAGATTTTACGGCGTGCATATTCAGTTCCAATTAACACCTTAAATAAGCATAGCACTGTAAATTTTTTCTATTGTTTTTAATCGTTAAGGAATGTTCTTCAGGGTTAATAGATCAGATTGTCATACGGTGGATTCGGTGAGGACTTCTATACTGGTTAAACATGCTAGTGGTTTTGAGATGGAATCTCTTATCAGCAAAGGGTTTAGCTATGAAAAAGTTGTTAGCTGCTTGTTTTTTATTTCCTGCGGTTTTAATCAGTGCGCTTAGTTGGAGCGCAACGATATCTTACGAAACTCCTGAAACCCTTATCATAGGTGGTACCACCAGTACCGAGGCTTACCCTTGGATGGTCTCCATTCAAAAGGGCTACCATTTTTGTGGTGGTGTCTTAATTGCTGCCGACTGGGTTATGACCGCAGCCCATTGTTTGGATGATAAAACCCCAGAAGAACTTACCCTATACATAGGTTTGAGTAACTTGTCTTACCCTACGGCTGGCGATATCCGCAAGGCGCAGTGGTTTGTTTTGCACCCTGATTTTAACGATGGAAATTTTTACAGCGACATGGCGTTAATACGCTTGGATCGCAGTGCCAGCAAGCAACCTATTTCATTATTGAGCCGAGGGGATACGCTGAATTTGCAGCAAAATGAACAATTAAGAGTCTTGGGCTGGGGTGTGACAGACAGTGGCTTTACGTCACGGATATTAAATGAAGTGGACGTGAGTTTTCAGCGTGATGCTATCTGTAATGGCACATACCCGATTAATAGTAACAGCAACTATTGGCAACGCAGTTTTTGCGCGGGCGAGGTGAGTGGTGGTAAAGATTCGTGTCAGGGAGATAGCGGTGGCCCCATTTTAGTGAAAGCCAATGATGAATGGGCATTAACCGGATTGGTAAGCTGGGGCAGTGGCTGTGCTGAGCCTGGCTTATATGGAGTGTATTCTGAAGTGTCAGCCATGGCTGATTGGGTGGAAGAGCGCACTGAAGGCGTCACATTATTGGGTGAAGAAAAAATTGGCTTTTTAGGGAAAGATAAGCAAAAACCTCAAATATTCAGCATTTGGAATTTGTCCGATAGTGCTGCCACGGTGCAATCTAAATCTATAAGTAACCATTATTTTTCCGTTGATGATAACAACTGGCTTTTGGGGAACAGTATTCCAGCTGGGCAGGTGTGTGAGTTTACGGTGAATGCCGATGGCACATGGTCTGGGGAACATGACGGCGTGTTAACCTTGGATCTAGCTGCCCAAGATGTCACGCAAGCATTAAATGCCAAAGTTTTGAATGTCATTGATGGCAGTGGAAGCGGTGCGGATTGGACATTCTACAGTGGTACCTCAGAAAACACCGAACACAGCAGTGCTTGGCATAACCAAACCGATACGGAAAAGGGGAATGTTTTAGCATCTGGTAATGCCGGCTTAGGAGGGCGGTCTGTATTACTGACGTATGTGAATGGTCCAGTAGCGGATGATGTCTTGTATTTAAAATTCGAAGCTCAGGTTGAAAATGGACAGTCAAACTTTTTAGGTTTTTATATTAACGAAGTGTTACAGCAAAGCATCACAAGCGGTAATTGGTCCACCTATAGTGCCAAGCTGCAGGCGGGCGTGAATCACATTATGTTTATTTATTTTCAATCCACTTCCTTATTGGGAGAAGCGGCATTATATAATTTAAGAATTTGTACAGATCGCTTTAACGATGCCACCTGTTCTTCGGCCAGTGGATACGATAATCATGATGATTTAGCTACGCTTGATGACCCTGATGTGAGTGCCTCATGGCAGTCAGTCTGTAATAACGCCACCAACGTGGATGATGCCGTGCAGTATGTGAGTCGCAATGCCAGTGATGTGGTGTTTTTAGATGGGCAGACCTTCTCTAATAGCACCAGTGGTGGCAGTGGGTTTGGTAGTAAAGAATCCGGAGGGGCCATGTCCTTGCAATGGATTTTGTTATTGGGACTTTATATTGTGTTAATAAACGTTAGGCGCTTTAAATAATAGTTTAATGAAAACCCTAAGGTTTTTGCCAAGGGTTTCACTGCGCTTGGCAGTAAAAAATCGGGATCAGGGAAGGATTTTCCCGCATAAATAATGAGATTACCACCGCCGCTATTGCACATGTAGACACAAGCAAAGCTCGCATGTAATTGCTGTAAAATGTCGGTTTGTAAGTCGTGATCCAGCCAATAATTTAAAACCAGCCAGCCATTATCTGCAATTCTCTTTTCGCAATCTTGAATAAACTGTCGCTGCATTTGAGTTTCGTCAATGCCATCGTGGTGATAAAGATCGGCCACTAACACATCAAATACCTTGTCGTTTTCACGTACAAAATAAAATGCATCTTGATGTAATACTTGCAATCTTGGCTCGTGTTTAGGCAATGCAAAAAATTTTTGCGCAACTCGAATGACTTCTTGGCGTAGTTCTACTGCAACCACTTGTGCGTGAGGGCAAGCTTGCAAGAAACTATAGGCTAGTGTGCCGCCTCCTAGCCCCAGAATGGCGATGCGTTGTGGTTTAGAAAACAACAAAGCCACCATGATGGCTCGGCTGTATTCGTGTTGGGGAATATGAGGTTGGGCTTTAATTTGGCAGCTCTGTTCATGTTCATTACCAAACGTAAGATAACGCTTAGCGCCATCGTCTAACACTTCGATAGTGCCAAATTCATCGATGCTTTTATGGATGGATTTTAACATGGCCAATGGACTGCCTTCGAAACTCTACGATTGTCCCATTTACCTCAAGTGCTCATGGGGAAGGGGATTATCTAAGGTGGGAGGGGAGTCTGTCCAGAGGGCAAAAGGTTAGGCATAAAAAAACCGCCAAAAGGCGGTTTCTCGAGAGTAGATTTCTCTACTTTATGTACATTGTGGCTATACTGCTGTTCACTACAGCGGCTAGGCGCTTGTTCACTAGAGTGGCTAGGCCACTTGGGCTTCGTAAAAGGCACACTCCTGAGAGGCCTTCACCATTTCTTTACAGATGTTGCCACACTGGCCGCAATCGCTGGCAATACCAAGCTGTTCGCGCAATGCCTTGTAGTCAGCGCCATTATCGATGGCCTGCTGAACTTGGCTGTCTGTGATTCCTTTACAAAGGCACACGTACATACTGATGAACCCATTAATTTTCGCTATTGGCCTAATAGTAGTGTAAATGAGATGGATTATCAATAGCATTAATTGTAACAACGGGTAATTTAACTCATTACCACTGCCAATACCCACAGGCCGGTACCGGCTAATAGGGCAAGAACGGTGGTTTGACGGTATTTGGTTAGGGTCACACCCATTAATACACCGCTGAATAGGATGACTAACAAGCCGATGGCCACTAAGGCGGCGTATATTTTGAACACTGTGCCGCCTTTGGCTTTATGTAACTGCACCAATTGGCGGTATGGGCTGGTTTGCTTCACTTGTAAAGTGGCAAGGCTGCTGCCTTTGTCCGTGCTTAAGCTGATGTCTAGGTTGCTGCCGGTCCATTCTAAGATGTGCGTGTGTTCATTGGATTTCAGTTTGGCGCCACCGGTTGGATATGCCTGGTTTTGTTTGTCCAGCTCGGCTTGTGCAAATTGCACCAAGCTGCCGAGATCCGCCCCTAATGGATTGGCCAAAGGCAGTTTGTAGCTTTGGCTGTCATAACCACCTTTAACGCCCCAAGTGTAGAAGCCACCTGTAATGGCAAACATGAGGATGGCGGGTAACAGGACAGCGGCCAAGATTAAGTGCAAATTGATAATTTTTACGCGATTCATAGGGACTCCTTTATTGTGGACGCAAGTTTAACCGATTCTCATTTTCATTCCAGCGGTCTGTTACGGCTTGAGCTGTCGGGCTTGTTGGCGAAATTGTAAAGGGGAAATGCTTAGCTGATGCTTAAACGCTTTAGAAAATGCGCTGATGTCTGTGTAGCCCAGCATTTCGGACATAAGGGTTAAGCTCATATCACTGGAAGTCAGTTGCCAGCAGGCCAAGGTCATGCGTATGTCAGTTAAGATGTCCTTAAAATTGAGCCCTTGCTGAGCAAGTTTGCGCTGCAGGGTGCGCTTATTTATGTTCAGAAGTGATGCAATGTGCTCCAAGCTATGTTCTTGGATGCCTAAGGTTTGCATGATGAGCGTTCGCACTTGATGCTCAATATCATCGCTGTGACGTTCACACAATTGGGCGATATAGGTTTCCATTTCTTGACGATTACTTTGATCGAATACCTGCAAGGGCTCGTCTAATAATGTCCTAGGGAAGCGTATAGCGCTGTGTTCTTGGTTGAATGACACTTCCATCGCAAAGAACTGGCGGTATCGGCTTAGGGAAGATACTGGACTGTGGGCAAAGTCCAAGCGTGCTCCTTGAAATTTTGCGCCTATGAATAAGCGTAGCAGGCGATAACACAGGCCAAACCCTAGCTCTACATACTGTCGGGCACTTTCAATACCATAGAAATAGTTAAAACGGCTGATGATGGCGAGGTCTTGAGATTCATCTAAGCGCCAAAACTCCCCTTGGCTATGAATGGCCATGTAACGTTGCGCGGCTAATACCGCTTCTCTTACGGAGGTGGATTTGCCCATCAACATACCCAACACGCCAAGAGTACTGAGGCCTTGTTGCTCAGAAAGACGAAGGCCAAAGTCTGGGCAATGTAATTCAGATGCACATAATTCTAGAAGCGACACCATGGATTCAAACGTAATTAAGGTGTCCACATCTTCTAACTGTTTAGGTTGAATATTCGCGGCTTTGAGCAATTTAGCTGGGTCGCCATTGAGGCTGGCAACCAAAGGAAAAAAGCCAGCTAATGCGCCACTGCGTACTTGATAGATCTGACTCATATTTTTTTATGCTTATTGGGTCGTCTCGGACATTCTATGCGCTTGTCGTCAAATGACAAGAAACTCATAAGGCGCAGGCCTAGTATCACATGGACTAACAATAAAAATAAAAACTCACAGTGGAGGGTTATATGGTCCTATATGACGTACTGATAGAAGGTGGCCGCTATTTTGATGGCACAGGTGCCCCGTCTTCCATCCAAAATATCGCCATCAAAGACGGCAAAGTAGCAATGGTGACTGATAAACCAGTGGATGCACAGCAATGTACGAAAGTCATTGATGCGAAAGGCAAATGGGTTACCCCTGGCTTCTTAGATACTCACACCCACTACGACAGTGAATTGATAGTAAGTCCAAGTTTGTCTGAGTCGGTAAGACACGGTGTGACGACGGTGCTGGTGGGTAGTTGTTCGCTGAGTATGATTTGCAGTGATACCGAAGATGCTTCAGATATTTTTACTCGTGTCGAAACGGTTCCACGAGAAAAAGTGTTACCTATCTTACAAAAAAACAAAACTTGGAAAACACCTAAAGAATGGGTCAATTTTGTGAAGGATTTACCCTTAGGGCCCAATCTTATTAGCTTCTTAGGACACAGTGATTTGCGCACGGGTGTAATGGGATTGTCTCGCGCCACCGATCGCAGTATCAAACCTAGCGAAGCAGAAATGCAGAAAATGGAGTCACTGTTAAAAGAAGCGTTAGATGAAGGCTTCTTAGGCTTATCCACCATGTGTTTGAAGTGGGATAAGGTAGATGGTGATCGTGAATGGTCAAAAAGTTTACCTAGTACCTATGCTCATTGGAAAGAAGTATCACGTCTAAATAAATTATTACGCCAATATGATCGAGTGCATCAAGGGGCGCCCAATGCCGCCGAGATATTACAGATCAATCAATACATGCGTGAATGCATGGGCATCTTTAAGAAAAAACTCAAAACCACATTAATCAGTCGTATGGATTTAAAAGGCAGTGTTTATTTAAGCAAGATTACCAATATTGCAGCACGAGTGACGAATTTCTTTAATGGCGATTTTCGTTGGCAAGTTTTACCAACTCCATTTACCGTGTATGCCGATGGTATTGATGTTGTGTTCTTTGAAGAATTTGGTGCTGGTGAAATGGCGTTGGATTTAAAAACCCAAGTGGAGCGCAATCAACTCCTAAAAGATGAAAAGTATCGCCGTGATTTCCGTAAATTTTATGGTGAGAAATTAAGTCCACGGGTGTGGCAGCGAGACTTTGGCGATGCCATTATTCTGGATTGTCCTGATGCATCGCTCATTGGGAAAAACTTTGATGAAGTCGCAAAATTTCGCAATGTGCATGTGGTAGATTTGTTTTTAGATTTGGTTGTGGAGTACGGTAAAAAATTGCGCTGGTACACAACAGTAGCCAATCATCGAAAACACGTACTTAAAGATATGGTGAAAGATAAGAAGTCATTAATCACTTTCAGTGATGCAGGTGCGCACATTCGTAACATGGCATTTTACAATTTACCGTTACGCATGCTGAAACTCATTCAAGAGAGCATTGATGATGGTAAGCCGGTTATGTCGATGGAAGAAGCCGTATGGCGCATGACGGGTGATCAAGCAGATTGGTTTAACATTGATGCAGGGCGTATCCGTGTTGGAGATCGCGCAGACGTGGTGGTGTTGGACCCAAGTGGGTTTAATCAAAACCTAGAAGAAGTAAGCTGGGGAGAAATGGAAAACTTTGGCTTACAACGTTTAGTTAACCGTAATCCTGGTATTGTTAAACATGTATTTATCAACGGTAAGTTAGCCGTCGAAGATGAGAAGATATCAGCAGAGCTGGGCCATGCAACGGGTTATGGTCAATTCTTAGCGGCAAGATAATTTAAATAAGGAATCCTATGAAGTTTGAAAACGTTGTGATTACGGGAGGCTCCAGTGGTATCGGGTTAGATCTTGCAAAAGCTTACGCAAAGCAAGGCAGTCATATCGTGCTACTCGCCCGTAATCAGGCAAAGTTAGATGAAGCCGTCATTGAATGTAAAGCTCGATCAGTGACTGAAAAACAAGTGATTCAGGGGCTGAGCGTGGATGTGGCGAATTCACAGGCACTAAGTGAATGCGTCAGCCGAATTAAGCAATCGGTTGGGGCGCCGGATTTGTTGATTTTGAGTGCAGGGATTGTGGCCAGTGAGCGCTTTATTGATCAGGCGGATGACGATTTTGATCAAATTATTCATACCAATCTTATGGGCAGTCGCTCTGTAGTGAAGGGTTTCTTGCACGATATGATCGCAAACAAGAAAGGTCAAATATGTTTTGTGAGTTCACTGGGCGGTATCATTGCCACTTATGGTTACAGTGCCTACAGTGCATCGAAATTTGCTGTTATTGGTATGGCTGGAGCGTTACGTCAAGAAATTCATGAATATGGCGTGGGGGTGAGTGTGCTGTGTCCACCTGAAGTGGATACACCTATGGTGGCGAAAGAGTCGGAACATATTTTACCTCAGACTCGTTTTATTAAGGATATTGGTGGCACATTAAATGTGAGGACGGTGACAAAAGCCGCGTTGAAAGGCATTGATAAAAACCAATTTATTATTGTACCTGGGATAATGGCGAAACTTTCTTACGCGCAAGCTCGATTTATGCCGAGAATTTTTGCTTGGTTTATGCAGCTGATGGTGAAACTTTCTAGTAAATAGACAAATAAAAAGGCATGAATTTCATGCCTTTTTATTGTATTAACGGGATCGCTTCCAATCGTAATAGCCACTATAAAAATACACGCCAATTAATAAAGCTAGCCACCATTCAATGGCATTCACAATCTCATCTCCAGTATCGAAGTGTTTTAATGATAAGCCGATGATGATCATAATGGCCTGTACAAGAACCGCTACCCATTTAATCTTTAATGATAATTTTGATAGATGTCGTTTTACTTTTTTGCGTAAGCAAATTTTTAAATGTAAAGCTTGCGCCAAAAAAGTGACTAAGAAAAATAAAATGGCCGCACTCACATGTACATCCCAGTTAATGGCTTCTCTGGGGGGAATAAGAACCGCTGTAGCAATAATTAATAGTATGGCACCGATGATACCAAGGCTGCTGGCAATGTGGTTTAGACGGGTGGCAGTGTAAAATTTAATCTCTTTGAAGCTGACGGCCCACCACATAATAAAAAAGGCACATGCCGCAATCATACCGCCGCGAAACACATAACCTTCAGGGCTGTAGATGCCCGCATCGGTAATATTTAAGCACCCTTGGAAAAATGGGTTACAGGCTTCTACCTTAGGGTGGTCATACTGTAGGGCAATAAGATAACTCAGCAAAATAGTGCCTTGACTAAGAATTAAGCAGGCTAGAGCGAGGAGAGATTTTAAGCTCATAGTAACATCCTTAATATTATGCGCTGAAGTGGGCACTATAATGATTTATCATTCGGTGATCTATTCTAAAAGGCCACATCTTTGGACGCGCAATTTCAATTTATTGTTACCCAGCAACAGGATCAGTCCTATTTATTGGAATGCCTGCTGCCCGGTATTCCTTATTTGTCTGAAGCAGAATGGCTTATTTTATTGGTTTCTGGGCGAATTCAGCTGGATAACGTGACCATTCATGAAAATATAAAGGTAAGTGTAGGTCAGAAAGTCACATACGTGGTGCCTGATTATGAAGAAGCCGAAGTCGACACTGGTTGGAAGCTTCTGTGGCAAAACCATGAAATTGCAGCGGTGCATAAACCGGCCAATTTACCTGTAAGCCGTACCACGCGTAATGTTTACAATACCTTGATTCAATTATTGCGTCGTGAAAGTCAATGGCCTGATGCACATTTGCTGCATCGTTTAGATTTAGAAACCTCTGGTATCATTTTAATTGCTAAGACAAATGAAATCGCTAAACAATATCAGTCTAAATTACCTCAATTAATGGCGCGTAAGATTTATCGCGCTGTGATCAATGGTGTTCCAAATTGGACGGAAATTCGGCATAAAAGTTTTTTAAATACAATAAAAGGCAGTGACATTCGTTGTCAGATGCATCCTGTAAACGAAGGTGACGGAAAACTTAGCGAGACTGGTTTTAAAGTATTGCGCAAAGGTGAAGGGGTTGCCTTGGTGGAATGTGAATTATTTACAGGCCGAAAGCATCAAATTCGTGCGCATCTGGCTGAGCTGGGATTTCCCATTGTTGGAGATAAAATTTACAGTGAGAACGGTGAATTTTATTTAAAACGTCTGGCTGATGAATTAACTCAAGACGATATTAGTAACTGGCCGTCAGAGCATCATTTACTGCATGCATTTGAAATTCAATTGCATGATATTTGGCAAATACAGGCTCCCAATATTGTGATTCGTGATGAGGATTATTCAGATAGCTGGGTGACATTTTGTGCCATCCATAGATTGTAAATTTTTTATTTTAAAGCTTTATAAGTGAGCGTGTAAGTAATCCACTAACAGCCGGACTTTTGCTGATAAATGTCGGTTATGAGGATAAACCGCCCAAATGCGCTCTTCAGGTATTTGAAATTGTTGCAGTACTTTCACCAGTTCTCCTGATTTTAAATAGCTGTCCACGTAATAGTTGGGCAGCTGCACTAATCCAATGCCTTTTATGAGTAGCTTTATTGCGGAGCATTTACGCTTTTATCATCAATATTTTAAATGATACTTGCTTATCGTGTGGCAAAGTTGTTTGCCACATTTTAAAGATTGCTGAGTGTTTGTTGTTAGCTACGTTCAGCGATTGCTTCTAATGAGAGGTTGTGAGTGAGCATATGCTTGCTGCCTCTATATGCATTAAATATTGCTTGGTGCGCTTGCTGTGAGAAGGTGTCGTTTCGTACTGGGTATTGTGAAATCCAATCTAACAGCATATCTAAATTTTTATCTTGTTCTGCTTTACTTGGGTACTTGTGTGGTTCCCAAGGGCGTGCTTTTGCGTTTTCAATGCAGGCTTCGATGGGTAAATTCATGAAGTACATTTCATTGCTCTTTGGTAATATGAGTTCAATTAAGTCGCTGTAGCAACCTTCTATTACCCAGGCTGCATGCTGGCTTATAAATCCGTTTATTTTAATCAAAGAAGACTCAATTGGTTGGCGGCTAGGTGGTTGAGTGTCTTGCCAGGCGAGCGTATCTAAATCCAAGTGAACGAGGTTATATTGCTCACTTAGGTGTTGGGCTAGGGTGGATTTTCCTGAGCCAGAGTTACCAAATATGACAATACGTTTCATAACCACTCCTTGGGTTGAGAAGGGTTTAGGGTAAATCCATTTTATTGTTATTGCCAGTGTTGTGGGTGTGCTGTGTAAGAAATGACGAACTGAATGGCTTTGAAGTAGATAAATTAAGGGATAAACGCTATCGACAATAAATGCGGATAGCGTTAACTTGGCGAGCTTTATGCTATGGCGGCTTTCGTAGACGTTGGGAAGCTATAACGCAAGATACGGCGTACGACCCCAAAATACTGCTTAAAAAACCCAGCTGAGTTATAGGGAATATCATAACGTTTACAAATCTCACGAACTTCTTCTGCCATAGCAGGATAATGCTTGGCAGGCACATCTGGAAACAAATGATGCTCTACTTGACAGCTCAAGTGGCCGGTCATGATGTGAAAAAGTTTAGATCCTTCTAAGTTTGATGATCCAAGAATTTGACGATAATACCATTGGCCTTGAGTCTCATTTTCACATTCAGACGCTTTGAATGTATGAATGTCTTGCGTAAAGTGGCCGC
>JABXIK010000055.1 GCA_013373125.1 Gammaproteobacteria bacterium
GCATCGAAATAAACTCGCACTGACTCTCACCGCATGATTGGAATAACCCTTAATCATACTAATGAAGCCCATTGAGTTCAATTTATCCATGTAAGATACTTAAGATCAAGCCACTTTTGCACTCCGATTGTGCCCGATACCGCATATTACTGAGTGTATTTTTTGATTAAGCCGTAGAATATGCTCCTCATCATGAAGTCCTGAGAATTTTTGCCAAGCTATCGGCAAACAATATTCACGTGTTAAATATGATAAATACCCCTTGCGTACAGCCTCATCAAAACACCAACCATCCACTTTGTTAATAACAGATATTAGGGCTGCTCGATCATCTGCAATACAAACTAACCCAGGGATTTTATAACAAGCCTCTCCAAGAACTATCAGCTTTTTATTTAACACTAATGATTCAATACCCACTGTTGAGTTGATAGTTATTACGGCTTTAGCACCTCTAATCAACTGCTCAGTATTATCAGTACTAAATAGAATTCTAGGATGCTTATAATAATATTTAGAAAATGAACAGATATCTGATGGATGCTCCTTAATCACAAATTTAACCGCCTTATCTTCAATTGAGTCTATAGTTTGCACCAACACGCTATAAAGCTCATCCATTGAGCGTATCCATTTCGAGTTAATTAAAACCTGACTATCGAAACCAACTTGAAACGGAATAAAATAATACTCTTCCTCTAAGAAGGGCAGGATTTTTTGTTCTAAGTACCTCTTATTCTTATGAGGTTTTCTTACCTCTAGGGTCACGCCTGCGTCCAGACTCATATCCGATTCAAAAAAATAATTTTTATAAAACTCTGGCAAACGGGGCAAGCTCGACGCATCATTAACGCCACTATAATCACAAGTTGTCGTATTGGGGAGCAATCCATTCTCGAAATACAGAACGTTAACACTACAAGATGCAGCAGCTAGCTTAATTGCCTGCTCAGGCAATCTATGCCCATTCCATACAGCAATAACACTTGGCTTGTGCTTCTCTAGATAGCGCCTAAATCTTGAGTATATAAGAAGAAATTTTATATATGCTCGCAAACGATATAACCACCAAAAAGTATTCGGCAGCCAAATTGACTTATATTTATTTCGCTTTCTTTCAATATGAAACGACACTCCAGCTTTAAGTGCTTCGTAGTTCACTTCAAACAAATAACTTAAAGGCCCATAACCAGGGCGTAATGTCACCACTTTTGAGTCATACTTCGAACTTTGTGACAACCTCTCAAAATATCGATACTGACTACCTTTTGATGAAGCAAATACAATATCCATAAGCTCCTCATTATATTGGTAAATGCCAGAAGCATCATACAAGGGGCTTATTTCAGTATTACTAACAACCAAAGACATTTTGATGACACAAAAAAACCCGGCCATAGCCGGGTTTTTACAATCATATAGTTAACTTGCTAACTATTAATCGTTTTGAGACTTAAGTTGCTCTTTGATCAAGTCACCGATAGTGGTTGGACCAGCTGCTTCGGTTTCTTTCTCGCGATGCGCTTTTAGCGCTTCTTTTTCTTCAACTTCGTCTTTGCTCTTCACAGAAAGAGAGATATTACGGTTTTTACGATCTACCATAATGATCTTGGCTTCAACTTCGTCGCCTTCTTTCAACACGTTACGTGCATCTTCAACACGGTCTTTGCTGATTTCAGAGGCTTTAAGAGTTGCTTCAACGCCTTCCATAATCTCTACGATCGCTGCTTTAGCGTCTACAGACAGTACTTTACCTTTAACGATAGTACCCTTATCGTTTTCAGCTACAAACTCAGCGAATGGGTCACGCTCTAATTGCTTAACGCCTAGAGAGATACGCTCACGCTCAGGATCGATAGATAGAATGATCGTTTCTAGCTCATCGCCTTTCTTGTAGTTACGAACAGCTTCTTCGCCAGCTTCGTGCCAAGAAATGTCAGATAGGTGCACTAGACCATCGATACCACCGTCAAGACCGATGAAGATACCGAAATCAGTGATAGATTTGATCTTACCGCTGATTTTATCGCCTTTGTTGCACTTGCTAGAGAACTCTTCCCAAGGGTTAACTTGACACTGTTTAACACCTAGAGAGATACGACGACGTTCTTCGTCGATATCAAGAACCATAACTTCAACTTCATCACCCACTTGAACCACTTTAGATGGGTGGATGTTTTTGTTGGTCCAGTCCATTTCAGATACGTGAACAAGACCTTCAACGCCTTCTTCAAGTTCTGCGAAACAACCATAATCAGTAAGGTTAGTTACTTTAGCTGTTACTTTAGTGTTTTCTGGGTAACGAGCTTTGATAGCTACCCATGGGTCTTCACCTAGTTGCTTAAGACCTAGAGATACACGGTTACGCTCACGGTCGAACTTAAGTACTTTAACTAGGATCTCGTCACCAACGTTAACGATTTCGCTTGGGTGCTTAATACGTTTCCAAGCCATATCAGTGATGTGTAGAAGACCATCAACACCACCTAGGTCTACGAACGCGCCGTAGTCAGTTAGGTTCTTAACGATACCTGTTACTTCTTGGCCTTCTTGTAGGTTAGCTAGAAGCTCATCACGCTCTTGGCTGTTCGCAGTTTCAAGAACAGCACGACGAGAAACAACAACGTTGTTGCGTTTCTGATCTAGCTTGATCACTTTGAATTCTAATTCTTTACCTTCAAGGTGTGCAGTATCACGTACTGGACGAACATCTACCAAAGAACCTGGTAGGAACGCACGGATAGTTGCAACATCAACAGTGAAACCACCTTTAACTTTACCGTTGATAACACCGGTAACCACTTCTTGTGCTTCGAAGGCTTTTTCAAGCTCTTTCCAAGACTCAGCGCGCTTGGCTTTTTCACGAGAAAGTTTAGTTTCACCAAAACCGTCTTCAACAGCTTCAAGTGCAACGTGAACTTCATCGCCAACGCTAACTTCTAATTCACCTTTATCATCAAGGAACTGAGCGCGTGGAATAACGGCTTCAGACTTAAGACCAGCATTAACGATTACCCAGTCAGAGTCGATGTCAACAACAGTACCAGTTACGATACTACCTTGTTGCATATCAAGGCCGTTAAGGGATTCTTCAAAAAGATCAGCAAAAGATTCAGACATTAAATTACCTAGAGGTTTCAACCATCATGCCAGTGGATGGGTCTGTTTAAATATGTGTCCGCCGTTCCGCACCTGGCAAGGGTTGACGCACACAGATAGAATTTGGGCGTGGATTATACAGTAGAAAAAATAGGAAACCAAGCGGTTTATGAGGATTAAAACACTGGCTTCTCAAGCTTGAAAAACCAGTGTTTTAGGGCTTAAACGAGGCTATTGCGCTTAAGCTCAGTCATGACTACATCTAGCACTTGCTCTATGCTCATATTGGTACATTCGACAACCAGCGCGTCGGTCGCAGGCTTAAGTGGCGCCACGGCTCGATTCATATCACGATCGTCTCGTTCTTGGATTTCAGCCAAGATTTGCACCACATCGGCCTCGATACCCTTCTCCTGAAGCTGAAGGAATCGACGCTTTGCACGCTCCTCCGCTGAGGCGGTTAAGTATATCTTCACATTGGCTTCGGGGAACACCACTGTGCCCATATCACGGCCATCAGCGACTACACCTGGTGCCTGAGCAAAATCACGCTGACGCTCCAGCAAGGCCTGACGCACAGCGGGCAAAGCCGCCACTTTACTGGCCATTGCCCCTACCTCTTCGGTACGAATATCCAAACTCACATCCTCACCCTCAAGGATCGTATTCACCAACCCTTCATCTTGAGGAATAAATTGGACATCTAGGTGCTTAGCTAATACCGCAACTGATGCTTCATTATCCAATTCAACACCATGTTTTTGTGCCGCTACCGCCGTCAAGCGATATAAGGCACCACTGTCTAATAGATGCCAACCAAGTTGTTTAGCAACCATGTAGCAAATTGTGCCCTTTCCAGCTCCGCCAGGACCATCAATGGTTAGAACGGGTACGGATGCAGCCTGATTCATGTTGTTTCCTTATAGCTAGCCTGGCTAACTAAATGTCTTTCTGCGACCCAGCTATTTCACTCAGTCACCTAATGAATTACTCAACAGTAATATTCATACCACTGTTTTGTGAAAGTTCGATAAAACCTGGGAACGATGTGGCCACATTGGCACAGTCCAAAATTTTAATGTCTGCAGATGCTCTAAGAGACGCAACTGCAAATGACATGGCGATACGGTGATCATGATGAGTAATGATCTCACCTCCACCAAATGCGCCTGCCTCACCAAATCCTTGAATAATCGCACCATCCTCAGTGCCTCGAATATCCACACCTAAAATCTGCAAACCATCTACCATGGCTTGAATGCGATCGCTTTCCTTTACTCGCAACTCTTCAGCACCGGTTAAGACAGTTTGCCCTTCTGCACAGGACGCTGCGATAAAAATAGCCGGAAATTCATCAATGGCTAATGGCACTTGATCTTCAGGAATGTTAATCCCTTTTAATTTTGCATAACGCACACGAATATCAGCAACTGGTTCACCACCCACTTCACGCTCATTCAGTAGCTCAAGATTTGCGCCCATTAAGCGTAAAATATTAATAATACCAATACGCGTTGGGTTAATGCCCACGTGCTCTAAGGTAATGTCACTGCCAGGAGCAATGGATGCCGCCACCATAAAGAAAGTGGCTGATGAAATATCAGAGGGTACATCAATACTGGTTGCCGTTAATTCACCACCGGACTCAATGGTCACGGTATCGCCATCAACCTGCACGTCATAGCCAAAGCCTTTTAACATACGCTCAGTATGATCACGTGTCGGAGCAGGCTCAGTCACAACGGTTTTACCGTCAGCATACAGACCAGCCAACAACAGGCACGACTTCACCTGAGCGCTGGCCATAGGCAACGTATAGGTGATGCCACTTAACTGTGAACCACCTTTAATTAACATTGGCGGGCGACCTTCTGCCGCCGTTTCAATCTCAGCACCCATTTCACGTAACGGGTTCGCAACACGATTCATCGGGCGCTTAGACAGGGATTCATCCCCCGTCATTTCAACATCAAAGCTTTGACCTGCCATCAGTCCGGCCAATAAGCGCATGGAAGTGCCCGAATTACCTAAATACAAGGTATTTGGTGGTGCCTGTAAACCATGCAACCCCACACCGTGAATCGTCACGCGACCGCGATGAGGCCCTTCAATTACAACCCCCATGTCACGAAAGGCTTGTAACGTAGCCAGGCTGTCCTCACCTTCTAAAAAGCCAGTTACTTCAGTTACCCCATTTGCAAGGGAACCTAACATAATAGAGCGATGGCTAATGGATTTGTCACCAGGTACTCGAAAGGTGCCACTCAGGCTGCCCCCTGGTTGAGCAATGTAATTAATTTGCTGGGTTTTCATAGGTTCCACATAGGCTCTGCGGGCCAAAATTTTAGAAAAATGATCGCGTGCGACTTTTGCGCGGGTAAACACCCCCATCATGGTCGTGCTATCAGATTCGGCCACCGCTTTTCTTAACTGGGCCAAATCATGGGTAAATAGGTCTAAAGCGTCAAGTACTGCGTCCTTGTTTGCGGTGAAGATGTCATGCCACATTTTCGGACTGCTAGCCGCAATACGCGTAAAATCACGAAAGCCACCGGCAGCATAATTAAATATTTCTTTATTTTCATGATTATGCGCCAACGTATCCACTAGAGAATAAGCCAATAGATGGGGTAAATGACTGGTGGCTGCAAGCACTTCATCATGATGAGAAACTTCCATCAATTCCACTTTGGCACCCACATCCTGCCAGAATTGAGATATGAGCGTCACCGCAGATGCACTTGTTTCGGGTAAAGGCGTTAGTATGATTTTATGGCCTTTGAATAACTCGGAGTCAGCCGCATGAATGCCGCTTTTTTCACTTCCAGCAATAGGATGACCAAGCACAAAATTCGGTAAGTCTTGCGAGAAAACGTCACGTATATCATTCACAACACAACCCTTCACACTGCCAACATCTGTAAACAGGGCCGATGGCTTTAGAAACGGTTTTATTTCACAAAGAATTTCTCTGGTGGCTAGAATAGGCACAGACAAAATAACCAGATCACTATCCAGCACCGCTTGAGCAGCGGTTGGCGCATAAGCATCAATTAAGCCTAACTGCTGAGCCTGCTCCATAGAATCGACATTACGATCAAAGCCTACGACGTTCCAATCGGGATATTTCTGTCTTAGGCCCTTAACCCAAGACCCTCCGATCAGGCCAAGCCCTATAATGGCGACTTTTGAGATGGCATCCGACATTATAAATCCGCAAGCAAGCCTTTTAATTCAAGCAAGAATCGTTGATTTTCTTGCTGTGTACCAATGGACACGCGCAAATGATTTGGCATCTCATAATTGGCAACCGGACGGACGATTACCCCTCGAGATAACAAGCCTTGATAAATTTCCATGGCACGCCCAGGCACTTCAAAACAAATAAAATTGCCCACAGATGGTATCCAATTCACATTTAACTGATCAAACCCAGCTTCAAGCTGAAGCATTCCTTGATCATTCAATTCCTTGCTTTGACGAACATAAGCTTCGTCTTTGATGCATGCAACAGCCGCGGCCAATGCCAAAGAGTCCACATTAAATGGGGGGCGCACACGATTCATTAAATCCGCCAATTGCTCACTGCTAACACCATAACCAACACGCAATGAAGCAAGTCCGTAAGCTTTTGAAAACGTACGAGCAACGACCAAATTAGGATAAGTCGATAACAACTCAACCCCATTTGGATAATCCGCTTTGTCTACATATTCAAAATACGCTTCATCCAACAACACGATTATATTTTCAGGTACCGCATCTAAAAATGACGTCAATTGAGCTTTTGTGCTCCAAGTACCGGTAGGGTTATTCGGATTCGTCACAAACACAATTTTGGTTTTTTCATTAACCGCTTGAGCCATTGCTTCTAAGTCATGCCCCCAATTTTTAGCAGGCACCTGAACCACATTACCGCCTTGCATGCGCGTCACAAGCCCATAAATGGCAAACGCATGCTGAGAAACAACAACCTCATCACCTTGGCTCACAAAACACTTAACAATAAACTCAAGGATATCGCTAGAACCATTTCCTAGAGTAATTTGCTTAGTGCTGACACCAAGTTTTTCACTTAACGCTGATTTTAATTCAAAGCCATTACCATCAGGGTAGCGAGTTAAATCGGCCAGCTCGCTATCAATAGCGGCCAACGCTTTTTTACTCGGACCAAGCGGATTCTCATTACTAGCAAGTTTAATAATATCAGCAGGGTTAAGCCCAAATTCACGAGCTAACTCATCAATAGGCTTGCCCGGCTGGTACGGACTTAACTGTTGAACACCGGGAACCGCTAATTTAGAAAAATCGATCGTCATTGAATTATCGCGAAATCGCGCCTATTTATCGTTTATAAAACAGCTTTTGGATACGACCCAAGAATTTTAAGCTCAGATGCTGCCTTACCCACTTCTGACAAAACAGATTGGATATTGGCATCTTCAGTGTGGCCTTCAAAGTCTATGAAAAAATTATAATTCCAAGCACCGCTACGGGATGGTCTTGTCTCTATACGAGTTAAGCTCACCCCAGCTTGGTGGAATGGTTCAAGCACATGATAGAGCGCACCTGGTTGATTGCGGCTAGATACCATAATAGATGTCTTATCATCACCACTTGCCTGAGTACGTTGGGTACCAATGATTAAAAATCGCGTGGTGTTATCCGGCATATCTTCGATGTTATTGGCCAAAGCCGCCAATCCATAAAGCTCAGCCGCAGCATCCCCTGCAATTGCGGCTGCATCGGATTCTTTAGCAGCTCTTTTTGCTGCCTCAGCATTGGAGCTCACCGCTATACGCTCGATGTTCGGCCAATGGGTATCTAACCATTGACGGCACTGAGCAAGTGATTGTGGATGACTGTAAACTTTTTGAATACCGTTAGCAGAAGCATTGCTTAGAAAGTGATGATGGATGCGCAGCGCCACCTCTCCACAAATCTGCAATGAAAACTCGGCAAAACTGTCTAGCGTGTGTGTCACCACACCTTCCGTAGAATTTTCAACAGGCACCACGCCATAATTCACAGACCCTGCCGCCACTTCACGAAACACATCAGCGATAGAAACCTGACTAAAACACTGAACACTGTGTCCAAAATGCTTCAGGCTAGCCGCTTGTGTAAAAGTACCTTCGGGCCCTAAAAACGCAACTTTCAAAGGCTCTTCTAAAGCCAGACAAATCGACATCACCTCTCGAAAGAGGCGCGCCATATCTTCATTTGCAATCGGACCTTCATTTCGATCCATAACTTTGCGTAATACTTGAGCTTCACGCTCTGGACGATAAAATTGAATCTTTTCGCCATTGGCGTATTTTTCTTTTACATGAGCAACATTTTGCGCACATTTTGCGCGCTCATTAATCAATTTCTGGATCTGCTGATCCAAGGCATCAATTTGATCACGCAGTGCGCCTAACTCTTTTTCTTCACTCATGGACTGCCTATCTTTATCCATTTTCACTGGCAAAAGCTTGCATGAAAGCAATCAAGGCATCAACGGCCTCTTCTGACACAGCGTTGTATATACTGGCTCGCATACCACCCACACTGCGGTGACCTTTAAGATTCAATAAACCTTTAGCATCAGCCTGCGCTAAAAACGCCTTATCAAAACTGTCATCTTTTAAAGTAAAAGGCACATTCATACGCGAACGATTTTCTATTGCTACAGGGTTTGCGTAAAAACCACTAGCATCAATGTAGCCATATAATTTCTTTGCTTTGCGACGATTTAACTCAGCCATGGCTTCCACACCACCTTGCTGTTTTAACCAATCAAACACCAAGCCAGCCAAATACCAAGAGTAGGTAGCAGGCGTGTTGTACATAGAGTCATTATCGGCTGCCACCTTATAATCCATTGCAGTTGGCGTACCTGTGATGGTCTCACCTAATAAATCTTCACGCACGATAACAATACACAAACCCGCTGGTCCGATATTTTTCTGTGCGCCGGCATAGATCAGGCCGAACTTCGAGACATCTAGCTTTTCGCTCAAAATACTTGAGGAGAAATCGGCAACCAATGGCACATCACCCGTTTCAGGGATGTAATCAAATTCCACACCACCAATGGTTTCATTCGGTGTGTAATGCACATAAGCCGCATCAGGATTCAACTTCAAATCAGACTGCCTAGGTGCGTATGAGAAGTTTTTATCTTCAGACGAGGCGACAACATTCACATCACAATAATGACTGGCTTCTTTGATGGCTTTTTGTGACCACTGCCCAGTATTAATATAATCCGCAGATTTTTTGCCTCGCAATAAATTCATTGGGATCATCGCAAACTGCGCAGTGGCACCACCTTGCATAAACAGCACTTTATAGTTATCTGGAATCGATAACAGATCTCGTAAATCCTGCTCTGCTTTTTGTGCAATGGATACATACTCATCACTGCGATGAGACATCTCCATTACCGACAAGCCCTTCCCTTCCCAGTCCAACATCTCTGCCGATGCTTTCTCTAATACAGCTGTAGGTAGTGCAGCAGGTCCTGCACAAAAATTATAAACTCGAGCCATACATCTAAATAGGCTTACGCCCTACCTTTCAATAATAAAACTTAAGCCCAACGACGAGCCCGTATTTTGGATTTGATTTTTTCTTTGTGACGATGAAATGCAGCAACCAATAGCGCCAGCATTAGACCCGCAAAAACCCCAGCCACCACAGACAATGCCACTATAAGCATTTTTTTAGGTTTTATTGGGCTAACTGGAGTGATGGCCTTCTCATCTACAACTGCCAAACTGACTTTACTGTAATCAATCTCTAGCGCTTTTAATTGCTCAATTTTAAACAATAAATTTGGTAATTTATCGATAAAGTGGTCTTCACCATACGGTAAAGACTCCGCTAACTTTTCCCGGTTTTTAATGGCTTTGTTTTCAGCTTGTAGCGCCTTTGTACCAAACATATATAGCGGAGGCTCATACGTACCCACAATTTCGCTCTTGCTAAAGACAGGTTCCGTTTGACCCACCGCCTGAGCGATAGAATAAGCCTCATTTACCATTAATGTGCGTCGAGTCTGCTCACCTTTATACTTTTCACGCAACTGGCTAGCATCGTATTCCAATTTAGTAACTTGTGCGGCTACCTTGCTTTCCAATGTATCTTTAACATCGCCAAGCTTGGAGCCCAGAGCAAATTCCACATAGGCATTTAGAAGATCTGCTGCTTTTTGTGGATCTGATAACTCAAAATTAATTTGAACAAAAGTTTCTACGTCTTTTTTCTCGTTTGAAACTTTTGATGAAAATAAACGATCAAAACGAGCAAAATTTTGAGACTGCGAAAGATTTGAATCATATGCACCTTCAATTGATTGAATTTCGCTTAAATAAGCCTCAAAAAAACTTCTTCTATACTCTTTCGAAAGCAGCGCTGCACGGGCATCCGCAAAAGCTTCCTCCACAGTCTTAGAATAAATACCGCCCAATTGAGGGGCATTCAATTCAACAACACTATTATCTGAAGCAGACTTTATTACTACCTGAGTTTGGTAAATAGGCGTTGATGTAAAGGCATAAACACTCGCTAAAACCACGCAAGCAATAAAGCCAAGAAATGCCCAAACCTTTTCCTCGACTATATCATCCCACAGGTCAAACAAATCAATCTCATCATCCCTGATTA
>JABXIK010000134.1 GCA_013373125.1 Gammaproteobacteria bacterium
AAATACGGGCTCTTACGCGGGCGCTTCACTACCACTCGATACTTAGCCGCTTTTATTGCGGGCGCTAATAACGCATCGGCGTCTTCGTCTTTCCCTACCATGTCACGAAAAAATTGCATGGATTTTTTTACCTGTGCCGCTTGTTTGCCTGAATGTGGAAACATAGGGTCTAAATAAACAATATCAAAGGCGTCTTCTGCGCATTGGGTTAGGTAATCTAAGCTGCTGCCTTTTACTAATCTCATGTGCTGGGTGATGTCATGCACGTCTGGGATTAATTCTGCTCGCTCTAAGGCATTTTCCAGTAACGCGGCCACAACGGGGTGGCGTTCAATCATGGTGACTTCGCATTCTAGTGCAGCTAATACAAAGGCATCCGTGGCAGTGCCGGCGGTGGCATCTAATATTGTGAGTTGTTTCTTTTGTTTTAAACCAACCGCTTTGGCAATGGCTTGGCCGGTGCCGCCACCGTGTTGGCGACGCCAAGTAAGGGCGCCATCAGCAAAATCAATAGAAAGGTCTCCTACGGATTTATCGTAGGGTTTACTTAGTTTCAAGCCATTTTCATCCAAAATAAGGACGAAATCTGCTTTCTCAGGAATACGTTTGCTCAATGAAATACCCAGTTGTTCGCTGATGCGTTGGGCTTGCTCGGTTAATTCGGGTAAGTGGCAGACAAGGGTAAGTGTATCGATCATTTAAACAAACCAGCCTAGGGCGACCCCTAAGAATAAAAATAACCCAAGTATTAAGCGGTAGATGACAAAAGGAGTCATAGATAGCTTTTCGATGAGCTTTAAAAATAAATAAATGCAGATGTACGCACTGATGCAGGACACCACGGCCCCCATGAAAATGAAGCTCCATGGAATAGGGCTCGTGGTTGTGAGTAACTCATAGGTTTTGTAGCTACCGGCCAATAAAATAAGCGGAATACTCAATAAAAAACTAAAACGAGCAGCGGCCTGTCGATCAAAACCTAATAATAAGGCAGCGGTGATGGTAATACCTGAACGGCTGGTGCCAGGAATTAAAGCCAAAGCTTGTGAGCAGCCAATAAAAAACGCTTGGCGAAAGCCAATATCAGACAGAGACTTGGTTAGTTGCGTTTTTTGGTCGGCATACCACAGCAGTAAACCAAATACGGTGGTGGTGGTGGCGATAACGATGGCATCACGCAGGTAAGCTTCTATGCTGCCGTTTAAACACAGCCCGAGAAAACCTGCGGGCAAGGTGGCAATGATGATGCACCATGCGAGTTTGCCATCCATATTGGGTTTGGCAAAAAAGGTGCTGTCATAAAAGCCTTTAAGTAGTTTTAGAATATCATGGCGAAAATAACTCATGACGGCCACGAGCGTGCCCACATGCACGGCCACGTCAAAAGCGAGGCCTTGATCGGGCCAGCCTAGTAAATGAGAAGGTAGAATTAAGTGGGCAGAGCTCGAAATGGGTAGAAATTCAGTCAATCCCTGTAAAATAGCCAAAACTATGGCCTGCCACCATTCCATATCTATCCTTACTTAAGATTATTGTTGTTTTTGTTGCTTAATGGTTTTCCAGTGACTTTGCTCTCTTAAGTAAACGAGTTCAATGTCCTCGGGGGCCAATACCTGCTTTTGATTAAATAGGTTAACCGCCATAGGTAAAAGCGATTCGGCTTTTAAAACTTGTTCTGCATCTTGTTCGTTAATGTACGCTTGTAAAGATGCATCGAATTGATCCCACAGTTTCAGTCCATGACCACAAGCGAAGTACGTATCGCTTTGTAGTGGTAGCTCATTGGCTGGTACTTGTATCGGACAAATTAAATCATCCATGCAAGCTTGCATTAATCCTGCGTCATCTGCTTGGTAATGGCCTATGTAAAGCTCATTCATGCGCGCATCCATAACTGCCAGCACATTATTCTGTTTGTGTTCTTGATGTGCTTGTTGAGCCATAGCTTGCAAAGTGGAGACACCAATAAGCGGGATGTCACAGGCAAAACCAATACCTTGTGCCGTTGCCGCGGCAATACGTAAACCGGTGAAAGAGCCTGGGCCTTTTCCAAAAATGACGGCATCTAATTGATTAGGACGTAGCTCAGCTTCTGCCATGACATCATTTAACATGGGATACAGCAGACGGCTGTGCATGCGTGGAGCAGCTTCAAGTCGATTAATAATGGTGTTGTCGGTTTTCAGGGCGATAGAACAGCTATCGCTAGCGGCTTCTATGGCGAGGAAATTGGCCATGGGGATACTTCAATTGGTTAAACTGGACGCCATTCTAGCATGTTTCCCTAAGGGGAAAAATCTTTGCAAGGCGATACAAATAGGCAAAAAAAACCGGCACAGCCAAAGACTGAACCGGTTTTTTCAGATCAACTTACCATTAAAGCGGATTATTTCGCTTTTTTGGCAGTTTTACGACGCGCTGGAGCCTTTTTCGCGGCAGGTTTACGACCGGCTGCTTTTTTCTTGGCTGGCTTTTTCTTCGCTTTTTTAGCTGGCTTTGGCTTAGCTAGTTGTTTTAGCTTAGCAGCAGCTTTTTTCTCAGCGGCTTTTTTCTTAGCTTCTTCTTTCTTCGCGCGAGCTTTCACTTTAGCAGCGTCTTTCTTCGCACGAGCGGCACGCCATTTTGTTTCAAACGCAGCAACGGCTTTCGCTAGATCAGCTTCTGCTTTGCTGGTTAGAGACAGTTCGTATGCTTCAATTGCTTCTTTAGCAGCAGCAGCGGCAGCAGCAGCTTTTGCTTCTACGTTAGCGGCTTGAACCATAGCTTTGGCTTCACGTACTTTATCTTTAGCAGCAGCTAAAGCGGCTTTTTGCTTGGCAGCAGCGTTACGAGCAGTAACAACGGCTTTTTTGGCAGCTGCGGTTTTAGCAGAAGCAGCCTTTTTACGGGCAGCAGCTACTTTTTTGTTAGCTGCATCAACTTTAACAGTTGCTGCTTTAACACCAGCATTCGCTTTTTCAACCGCTTTGGTTGCTTTAGTTAGCGCTGGAGAAACGACGGCAGTAGCTTTTTTTGCTACACGTTTTTTAGCTGCAGTTTTTTTACGACCTCGAGCCATAATGTTTTCCTTCTTGTTGTGGACGGTGTTTCAATAAAAAAATAGCATAAAAAATGTAAGAGCATAGTCTTAAGGGGAAAAATAAATGATTTTTTTGCAAAAAACTACTTTATTGGGGAAGTTTTAGAAAAATTGGCGCAAAAAAATGGCAAATTTTAATTAAAAAACCAATTTAGGGTAAAAAAATGGCCCGTTAGGAATTCGTAAATAAAATTCGTAATGGGCCAATTTATTAAAATGTGTAAAGAAAGAAACCGTTTTGGGTTTTATTTTTCGTTTTGTAAAAAGGGTTTTACCAAGTTAGCCATCATTTCAATATGGCTGTCATCGGAGTTCAGTGCAGCAATATAACGATATTGTTTGCCGCCGTTTTCTAGGAAGATTTCTTTATTTTCTTCGGCGATCTCTTCTAGTGTTTCTAAACAATCGGCACTAAACGCTGGGCAAACTACGTCAACCGAGTTAATTCCATCTTTTCCCCACGCTTCTAAGGTTTTATCTGTGTAAGGTTGTAACCATTCAGTAGGGCCAAAACGACTTTGGAAACATAACTGGTAGTCGTTACTTTCTAAACCTAATTTTTCTACCATTAATTTGACGCTTTGCTCCACTTGCTGTTGATAAGGGTCGCCTTTTTCCACGTAAATTTTTGGGATGCCGTGAAATGAGAAGAGTAACTTCTCGCTGCGGCCATTTTCTTGCCAGAATTTTTGAATTTTTTCGGCTACCGCATCAATGTAATCATGATTTTGGTGGTAATCCTTAATCAAATGGATGTTGGGGATATTTCTATTTTGTTTTATAAAATCTGCCACTTGATCAAAAACCGCAGCGGTTGTGGTGGCGCTGTACTGCGGATAAAGCGGTAAAACTATAATGTTTTCAAAACCTTGCGCGTTTAGCTTTGCAAGTGATTGTTTTAAAGCAGGTTGACCATAGGTCATCGCCAACTCCACATGGGCATGATTTTTTAGCAATGCTTGTAGCTTTTCTTGTTGTTCGAAGCCGATAGTGCGGATGGGGCTGTCATTTTTCCAAATACTGGCATATAACTTGGCGACTCTTTTAGGTCTAAGAGTCAAAACTATGCCATTTAGCACCATCCACCAGATAGGATTGCGTTTAATGACACGATCATCCCATAAAAATTCTTTCAAATAACGACGAACGGCTTTTGGTGTAGGGGCATCGGGTGTGCCTAGGTTAACTAAGATGACCGCATTTTTAACAGACATGGAAAATTCTCACGAAAATGTTCAGGGACATAATAAATTATTTGGCAAGGTTTACGAGTCCAACGCAATAATGGTTCATTTTTCACTTTCCATATTTGATTCGCGTCAGATGCCCATAAAAAAAGCCAGCAAAGCTGGCTTTTTTAGTAAACGGTGCGGGGGATTTTATGCAATCGCCGCAAATACCGCATCACGAATGTCGTCTAACGTACCTACACCTGGAATATGGGCGTATTTAGGTGCGTTATCAGCTGTAAGGCCTTTGTAGAAACCAACAAGTGGAGCCGTTTGATCATGGTAAATGCCTAAACGCTTACGTACGGTTTCTTCTGCATCGTCTTCACGTTGAATAAGGTCTTCACCGGTTTCATCATCTTTACCTTCCACTTTAGGTGGGTTGTAAATGACGTGGTAAGTACGACCAGAACCTGGGTGAACGCGACGACCGCTCATGCGTTTTACAATTTCTTCATCATCTACATCGATTTCCACAACATAGTCGATATCCACACCGGCTTCGATCATAGCTTCTGCTTGAGGAATGGTGCGCGGGAATCCGTCGAAAAGACAGCCGTTTGCGCAATCTGGTTCAGCGATGCGTTCTTTCACAAGAGAGATGATTAGGTCATCAGAAACCAAACCACCTGTTTGCATAATTGTTTCTACTTGTTTACCAAGCTCGGTTCCGGCTTTAACGGCAGCACGTAACATGTCCCCAGTGGAGATTTGAGGGATGTTAAATTTCTCGCAAATAAACTGTGCTTGAGTGCCCTTACCGGCACCAGGGGCGCCTAATAAAATAATACGCATTCACGTTTCCTTAAGTTGTATCGATTCAATCTCCAGTAAGTTCGAGATCAAACTTAGTGGGCATTGCACCGAGCTATTTGATTAAATAATAAACAGCTAATTTAAAAGAAGCCAAACAATACCTGACGGAACCCATCTGGGCAAGTGTCGTAACGGCTAGGGATGGGTTGATAAATAGTTGAGGCAAGCAATGGTAAGGGGTAGGGGGTTGGCGCTTACTGACTTCATTTTTTAGTAGTAGATCAGTAAGCGGATGTACCTCAATTGTGGGGATTAACCCGTGTTGCGCATGCCAGCAGCGATGCCTGCCATCGTGACTTTTAGGGCATGTTCTAAGTTTGGATTGACGTTTTCCCCTTGTGAGCGCGTCCTTAACAGTAACTCGGCCTGCAAATAATGCAGCGGGTCAGTGTAAGGGTTGCGTACGGCCATGGAATGGCGAAACGTGGGGTTGTTTTCCAGTAGCTGAGTTTGCTGTTTGATTTGTAATACCGTTGCGATGGCTTGCTGGAGTCGGTCTCGTAAAGCGGAGCCTAATTCGTGCTTGGCAGTTTGAGTGGGGTCGTCCGTCGCAATCAAACGATGTTCATAGTATTGCGCAATGCCTTTATCGGTTTTACTAAGTACCATTTCTAACATGTCTACTAAGGTTTGAAAGAAAGGCCATTGCTCAGCCATGGTTTGCAACGTGCTGAGATGCTTCTCTTCAATTTTATCTTTTAGGGCCTTTTCGCTCCCCAACCATGCAGGCAGCATTAAGCGAATTTGCATCCAAGCAAAAATCCAAGGAATAGCGCGTAAACTTTCCACACCTCCACTGGCTTTACGCTTCGCTGGGCGAGAGCCTAAGGCTAATTTACCCAGTTCTTGCTCTGGGGTGACGTTCCGAAAGTAAGATACAAAATCTGGATGTTCTCGCACGATGGCGCGATAGCTTTTCACCGCGATAGAGCTTAATTCATCCAGCATGTCTCGCCACTGAGGTTGTGGCTCTGGTGGCGGTAATTCCGTGGCTTGCAAAACCGCAGACATGTAAACCTGCAATGAGCGCAATGCCACTTCGGGATTACCAAATTTAAAGCGGATCATTTCCCCTTGTTCGGTGACACGAATGCGGCCACGTACCGAACCGGGTGGTTGTGACAGAATGGCGCTGTGTGCAGGGCCACCACCGCGACCAACGGTGCCGCCGCGGCCATGGAATAACATGAGTTCGATGCCGTATTGGTCGCATACTTTTACTAGGTCTTCTTGTGCGCGATATTGCGCCCAGCTGGCCGCCAGTTGTCCTGCATCTTTAGCGCTATCGCTGTAACCCACCATGACCATTTGTTTATGCGCGCAATATTCGCGGTACCAATCAATTTTAAGCAGGGTATTAATACTGGTAGCGGCTTGTGTTAAGTCGTCTAGGGTTTCAAATAATGGCGCCACTGGCATAGGGGTTTCACGGCCACACATTTTCATTAACAAGGCCACAGCTAATACATCACTGGCTGCTCTAGCCATCGAGATGACATAAGACGAGAAACAACTTGGGTCTTCCTTGGCAATGACACGGCAAGTATCTAGTACCTCTTGTACTTCACTGCTGGGTTGCCAATGATTAGGTAATAACGGACGTTTGCTTTGCAGCTCTTTCAATAAAAATGCGACGCGGGTGTCTTCATCCCATTCTAGGTAATTGCCTAATTCTAAATAGTCGCACAACTCAGCAAACACCTGAGCGTGGCGAGTACTTTCTTGGCGAATATCCAATGGACATAAGGTTAAGCCAAAGGTGTGAGCACGTTTAATAGTGTCCAGCAGTTTGCCGTTGGCCACGATTCCCATATTGCAATCCAATAAAGATTGATAACACAGTTGTAATGGTTCAATCAGGCTGGAAAAGTGATACAGGCCTTTGTTGCGATTACCTGTGTTGCCTTTGAGTTGATCTTGGGTGTACTGCTGGGTTTCGCGCAGACGCTGACGCACTTCATGTAATAAATGACGGTAGGGCTCTTTTACATCACCTACCACGGCACGCAAGGTATCGTTGCAATCTTCCATGGAAAGATCGTTTACCAATTCTCCTAAATCGCGCAGGTACAAATCCGCTGCCATCCAACGACCCAGCATGAGGACATTGGAGGTGACTTTTGCAGTGACGTTCGGGTTGCCATCACGGTCGCCCCCCATCCATGAATGAAAGCGAATAGGCACCGCATCTAACGGCATAGGCGCGAGGTCATGCTCGGCTAATAATGTATTTACTTCCCGATAAAAACGTGGAATCGCTTGCCACAAAGCGCCTTCGATTACGGCAAACCCCCATTTGGCTTCGTCTTCAGGCGTTGGGCGTTGTTGACGGATTTCATCGGTATACCAAATTTCAGCCACTACCCGTTTTAAATTGTCGAGAATTTGTTTGCGCTCATATTCAAATGGTTGGGTATCTAAGCCATTGAGTGCATTTAGTATGTGCTCGTATTTGCCGATGAGTGTACGGCGCGTGACTTCTGTAGGGTGTGCGGTTAATACCAATTGGATATTTAAAGCGTTGAGCTTTTGCTGAATTTGTTCGGCGTTGAGCTTACCTTTCATGTCTTGCAGTACAGAATCTAAATGCTCCAAGAAGGCCTCGCCATCATTACGGCGGCCGCGAATGACGTCATGGTATTGTTCGGCAATATTGGCAAGGTTTAAAAATTGATTAAACGCACGTGTGATTGGGGTGATGTCATCGTCCGCTAAATCTTTTAAATATTCGATAAGCTCAGCTGGATGTGCCTGCTGTGCGCGGGCTTGTTTGGCTAGGGTGCGAATGGTGACGATTTTCTCAATGAATTGCGCCCCTAAATCTTGCTCGATCACATCACTTAATAAGTTACCTAGAAGACGTACATTTTCTTTAAGGTTGGCATCCAGTGCAGTGGTCATGGGATCTTCCTAGTTGCAAAAAAGTGAGGGTCACGTCTTTTCAGTGTAGACCCTTAGGTGCTGTCTATTGCGTTAACAGTGTACAGAGATGATGGTTTATGTGAAGGCAAGCAAAATCAGCGCCATGAAATTTTTAATTTTTTTGTAAGAAATGGTAACCAAGCCGTGTGCATGAGCGAAGCTGGACTAAACTAAGAGAGTGATCCAGCGTTGAGGTTTATTTGCATGAATGTCAGGGAACTCATGTCTACATGGGAGTCAGCCAGTCACCAAAATCATGGTGAAGAACCCTATCAAATCCGTTTACCACTAAAAGATGCCGCGCGAATAGAAGCGCTAACAGGACTGTATCCAGGACTGACGCGTGATGAAATCATGTCGCAGTTAATTGCTGTTGCCCTCGATGAAGTGGAACGCCAGATGCCTTACAAACAAGGCAGTCGTGTGGTGTCCGTTGATGAACTGGGGGACCCGTTATATGAAGATGTGGGGCTAACTCCAAGGTATTTGCAACTGCGCCATCAGTTTGCACAAAACTTTCAGCAAAAGAAAAAGTCGGCCTAATTAGGCTGTGTGATTGACCTTAAACATCAGAGACAAAAAAGGTGAGCTGGGCTCACCTTTTTTATTGCAGAAATTAAGCGAATTAAGAAAACGCTTAATTCAGTGTCACTTGTAGGATGCTGCGACGCAGATCCGCATTCAGCAGAATCTTGGCATCACTGGCGATGTTTTCGATGCGATCGCCGAATTCGATGTTGTCTTCGCTATCCAACTTCAGCACGTTACGCTCTAATAATTCTTCGATTAAATTCTTGAACAGGGATTTATCGAAGAACTCAGGGGCATTCAAACCGTGCAGAATAGAGATACGTTGTGCCATGAGAGAGCAGTTCTTCACCATGTCGTCTTTATTCATGTTACCTGAGCCTGAGCGTTGCAATAGGGCGATGGCGATGTAGTAACGCTCAAGGATTTGGATTACTTGCTGCGACAACACGGACAACATGATGTAGTTGTTTGAACTCACCGATGGGCGCACCAACTCGTCACCATCTTGGGTTAAATAACCGCGTTTCACACAAAGATCTAACCACTGATCAATGACACCGCTGATTTCATCTTCTTGCCAGTGTAAAAACAGCTCGGCTTTTAAATATGGGTAAATTGTACGGGCAAAGCGCACCACGTCGTTGCGTTTCATGCGTACATTATTAATGAACAGACAGGCCAACATGGAAGGAATGGCAAACAAGTGAATCACGTTGTTACGGTAATAGGTCAGCATGACCGCTTGTGCTTCATCTACACGAATGATGTCACCCAATGGGTGGTTCAAACGCTCGACCACGTTCATTTTCTCAGCGTATTGAATCCAGTCCGTGCCTTCCCCTTCAGGTAAGGTGGTTAGATGGCTGTAAGGCATGTCTTTGGCAAGATCACGATACAGGTTTAAGGTTTGTGCTAATACGTTTTCATCCATGGCTTGGCGCGGAGCCGCAAGAATGGCAAGGGCCAGCATGTTGATTGGGTTTAAGGCTGCGGCTTTATTGATCTGGGTAACCACTTCGATGGCCAGTTCATTTACCGTCTCTTTTGCCCATTCTGGGCGGAAGTCTTCACCGTGATCTTCTGTTTTCCAACCAGGGCGTTTGTCATCTAGATATTGGTTTAGGTCGATGGCATCACCAAAGGTTAGGTACACACGACCAAAGTTTTTCTTAAGATCTTTTAGGGTTTTGAAAACCCCTAATAAGGATTCTTTCTTCTTGGTCTTACCGCGTAACTCACCTAGGTAAGTGTTGCCCTCGAAAACCTTCTCATACCCAATGTAAACCGGCATGAATACGATGGGTTTATGGTTGTCACGCAAGAAGCTGCGCACCGTCATGGCTAACATGCCCGCGCGAGGTTTTAAGGTGCGACCGGTACGCGAACGACCCCCTTCGATGAAGTATTCAGTTGAATACCCAGAAGTGAATATCGCGTGTAGGTATTCATCGAATACGGCACTGTAAAGTGGGTTGTCTTTGAAACTACGGCGCATGAAGAAGGCGCCACCACGGCGAAGAATTGGACCCACAACCGGCAAGTTTAAGTTAATACCCGCGGCAATCTGTGGTGGCACAAACCCGTTTTTGAATAAAACATAAGACAATAATAGGTAATCGATGTGGCTGCGGTGACACGGCACATAAATAATCTCGTTGTCTTTATAGGTGGTGGTGAGCTGCTCTAGGTTTTGCACCTGTACACCGTTGTAAAGCTTGTTCCACACCCAAGTGAGTACGATGTCTAAGAAGCGAATGGTGCTGTGGCTTTGGTTAGACGCAATTTCATCACCGTATTTAATGGCTTTAGCAGCGGCTTTTTCGTAGGAAATGCCTTTTTCTTGCATCTCACGTTCGATGGCCGCTTTCACCATTGGCTTACGAATGAGTCGGTGAACAAGTGTTCTGCGGTGAGATAAATCTGGGCCAATAACAGCGCTGCGCGTGTGACGGAAATGCACACGTAATACACGGCCGAGTTTACGGATTAGGCGTGATGCTTCCATGGATGGGTTTTCACTGATCACACCTTGAATATCCAATGGTTGGCTGACGTGAACAAATGTATTGCGACCATTTAGAATAATGCTGATTACGCGGCGTAATTTACTGGTGACAGACCAGCTATCGCCAAGCCAAATTTTTAAGAAGCTTTTTTCTTTGTTGGGTGAGCGTCCCCAAAACACATTTACCGGAATAATTTTAACCTTGATATCTGGGTTGTTTTGGCAAACCTCAATCATGTCCGGTACGGTTTTGTGCAAATAAGGCATGGCACGACGACGGAACCAGTTGCCTTCGGTGCGCGATAAATAAATGATGCGGCTATTAAATTGCGTGCCTGCAATTTCAACTGGCTCTAATGCGTGGGGCAGGCCGTTTTTACGGGTTTCACTGTCCAGTACTAAGCTTGCGGAGTAAGAGCGGTGAGGCAAGGCGTAGAAAATCGGTTGCTCGCCTTCATTGGCTAGGACTTCTTGGGATTCTTTGATCCCTACTACATTGGTTCTCACCCAAATTTTTAGAAGACCACGAGAAATCGCGTTTATAAGAGACACTAGGGCGCGCAAAGTCATCACCTTTAAAAGAGTTTAATGGCCAAATAGGCCAATCGCCGGAAAAACCACGCTATTTATACACCATAGCTGGTTCAGCAAAAATTTGCCGAATTGTAGCAGGTCTTTTGCACAAACCAACGCTTAAATCCCTGAGCGTTAAAGCATTCACAGATTCTGCCTATTGTAATCGTAAAGTCTGACGCTATATTGACAGCTTCGTGACATTGGGGCTGAAACTTTTTCTTCGAAAGAAAGTCTACGCAGCGCTGCATAATAAAAAGAGAGTTTAATCATGATACGTGTGCAAAATCTCACCAAGCGGTTTGAACAATTTACCGCCGTCAATAACTTGAGTTTTGACGTGGCTCCTGGTGAAGTTTTGGGTTTTTTAGGACCCAACGGAGCCGGCAAATCCACCACCATGAAAATGATCACAGGATTTATCGAACCCACATCTGGCCAAGTGAGCGTTTATGACATAAATGTGAACGCGGACCCTATGGCTGTTCAGAACATCATGGGTTACTTGCCAGAAGGGGCCCCCGCCTACGGGGAAATGACGGTACTGGCCTTTTTGCAATTCATTGCGGATGTGCGTGGATTAAAAGGGCCGTTACGTGAAGAGCGTTTAGCCAGTGTGATTGAGCAGGTGGAGCTTGCTTCGGTACTGAATAAACCCATCGAAACCTTATCCAAAGGCTTTGCCCGACGTGTGGGCTTGGCGCAAGCCATTATGCATGATCCAAAAGTGTTGATTTTGGATGAACCCACAGATGGCTTAGACCCGAATCAAAAGCATCAAGTGCGTGAGCTTATCAAAGGCTTGGCGCAAGATAAGATCGTGATCATTTCTACTCACATTTTAGAAGAAGTGAGCGCGGTGTGTTCCCGTGCGCTGATCATCAGCGAAGGCAAACTGTTATTAGACGGCAAGCCAGATGAATTAGAGCGTCAATCCCGTCACCATAACGCGATTTGTTTGCAGTTGGCGCAAGAGCATGAAAGTGCGCAGCAAGCGTTAGCCAGCATCGATAAAATTGAAAATGTCGAAGCCTTGCCGGATCGCAGTTTCATGTTGTTCCCGCAAGACGGCCAAATGTTATTGCCTGAGGTGGTGCGTTGGTTGGATGACAAACAATGGGAAGTGGAAAACATTCACCTTGAAAAAGGACGCCTGGATGATGTGTTCCGTCAAGTGACACGAGCAAAAGTGGTTTAAGGAAGGGTTATGACGATGAATGCAAACATGATCAAAATTGTGATGCAGCGTCAGCTGTACAGTTATTTCGCCACGCCAATTGCCTATGTGTTTATTCTCATGTTCTTGGTGTTAGCAGGCGTATTCAGTTTTTATCTTGGCCATTTTTATGAAAAAGGCCAAGCAGACTTGAGCGCGTTTTTTAATTTCCATCCTTGGTTGTACTTGTTCTTTATGCCAGCCATTGCCATGGGCTTATGGGCGCCAGAGCGTCAAATGGGCACCATAGAACTATTAATGACGCTACCGATTGGTCAAATCAATGCGGTGATCGGTAAATTTTTAGCGGCCTGGGTGTTTGCGGGTATTGCCTTGGTGTTGACCTTTCCTATGTGGATCACGGTTGCGTATTTAGGCGACCCTGATAACGGCGTGATTCTCGCGGGTTATGTGGGCTCATGGTTAATGGCGGGTGGTTTTTTGGCCATTGGTAGCTGTATGTCGGTGTGCAGCAAAAACCAAATTGTGGCGTTTATCATGACAGTTGTAGTGTGTTTTATTTTCATGGTGAGCGGCGTGCCTATGGTGCTAGATAGCTTTGCTTGGGCACCACAAGGCATGATTGATTTTATTGCAGGTTTAAGTTTCTTAACGCGCTTTGATGCCATTGCCCGCGGCGTGTTGGATTTGCGCGACATCAGTTACTTTCTTACCATGATCGCCCTGTGGTTATATCTCACCCAAGTTGTTTTACAACGTAATAAAGCCCATTAAAAAGGAGAGCATAATGAAATCATCATTGATGAAATTTGTATTGGCCCCTGTGGGTTTTGTACTGGTTCTGTTAATTAGCCAATGGGTGTTCAAAGGCGCTCGTGTGGATTTAACCGAGCAAAATATTTATAGCCTGTCTCAAGGCACCAAGAACATCATGGCGAATCTCGAACAAGAGGTGAGCCTGAATCTGTATTTCTCCGATAAAGCCAGTAAAGATTTAACCGCATTGCGCAGTTACGCACAGCGCGTTGAAGAATTGCTGCAAGAATACGTTCTACTATCCGGCGGGAAGCTTTCCTTAAATATTATTGACCCAGAGCCGTTTTCTGAAGCAGAAGACAATGCATCAGAAGCGGGCCTACAAGCTGTGCCCATTGCCACTGGCGATGATATTTATTTTGGTTTACAAGCAACCAACAGCAAAGGGGATGAATCCATTATTGGCTTTTTCCAACCGGATAAAGAACCCTTCATCGAATACGAAATCAGTGAGCTTATCTATCGTTTAAGCCAAACCCACATTCCTGTGGTGGGCTTAATGACCAGTCTAGATATGCGTGGCGGTTTTGATATGCAGCGCGGTGGTACGACGCCACCATGGGCGGTGTTTGAACAGCTTGATCAGCTATACGATGTGCGTTGGGTGGAAGAGCAACCAGACGAAATCGAAGCGGAAATTGAGCTATTAGTGGTGGTGCAGCCCGATGCCTTGGATGAAGCCAGCTTGTATGCCATTGATCAATTCGTCATGGGTGGCGGGAAATTGATTGCCTTTGTGGACCCGAAAGCAGAAAGCAAACAAGAAACCCCAATGGGCGATGAAAATCTTGGCTTGAACCCGCTTAAACCCTTGTTTGAGCAGTGGGGCGTGAATTACGACGACACCAAGGTGATCACAGATGCGCAATATGGATTAACCGTTTCCATGGGACAAGGCCAACCCCCTGTGCGTCATCTCGGTTTATTGGGTGTGCAAGTGGATGGTTTGAATCCAAACGAAGTGGCCAGCAGTGAATTAGAAGTGGTGAACTTTGCCAGTACCGGTTTTGTCTCTCCAAAAGAAGGTGCCAGCACCACGTTTGATGCTCTAGCTTGGTCCAGTACCGCTGCTCAGCTGGTGGATATTAACCAATACAATCTGATGAAAGACCCGACCCAGCTAATGATGGACTTCGAGCCAACTGGCGAAAGTTATGTCTTGGCCGCACGCATCAGTGGTCCGGCTACCAGTCTGTTTGAAGCAAAACCAACAGACAGTGAAAGCAAAGGGGAATTCATCGCCAATACCGACACCATTAATGTCATGGTAGTTGCCGATACAGATGTATTGACCGATCGCTTATGGGTGCAGGTACAAAACTTCTTCGGCCAACGCATTGTTACCCCATGGGCAGATAACGGAGCGCTTGCGCAAAACATGGTTGAGCAGTTCTTAGGCAGTAACGATTTGATCACCATCCGCAGTCGTGGCCGCTTTAGTCGCCCATTCGAGGTAGTGCAAGACCTGCAACAGCAGGCGCAAAGTAAATATCACGAAAACGAACAGGCTCTACAGCTGCAATTGCAAGAGACCGAACAGCGTCTAGCGGAATTGGAGCAACAGCGTGATAAAGACAGTCTAACCCTAAGCCCAGAACAAGAAGCCACCCTAAATGGCTTTCAGCAAGAAAAGCTACGCATCCGCAAAGCCTTAAGGGACGTGCGTCATGAGCTGGACAAGGACATAGAAGGGTTAGGGACTTGGTTAAAAGTTCTGAATATTGCCATTATTCCTGTGCTATTAACCTTGCTATTATTGTTGTTGGCCCGAATGAGACTGCGCAAACATTTAGCAAAATAAGCGCAGCTCGTTATATAAGAAGTAGGAAGTGCAGTATGCAACACGGTTTGAATGACGTGGAATTACAAGGAAACCTCTTTATCTGTCGCCCGAAAGGGGCGTTCAATATGGAAGGGGTGACAGAGTATGAAGCGCGCTTTGCCGAAATGGCCGCCACATTAAAAGGCCAAACCTGGGGCATACTGAACATATATCACGACTACGAGACGGGTGGGCCGGATGTGCAAAAACGCATCTGGTCTCAGTTTAACTGGTCTGCCCAACATGGCTGTGACTACATAGGCTTTGTGGTGACAAACCCTCTACATGAGTATGCTGCTAAGCAGACCACGAAAGACATCCCCATTGCGGAAATGCGCACGTTTCGTGATGAGGCCGAGGCCTTTGCTTGGATTGAGCAAGCACTTATAGAAGCCAATGCCTAAAAGAAATAGCAGCTAAGCAGTCGCAAACGGGAATAAAAAGCCAGCAATTTAGCTGGCTTTTTTAGTAATGGCTTGTATCAACCCTAAAAACTCGCATCTGCGAGTGATGCGGCTTAATAATGGGGGGGTGGTGTTTCATCTTCGGCACTTTTGATATTAGCCGGAGACATCTGCTCAAGACGGCTATTTAGGTGCTTCAGGGCACGTTCCATTAAGCTGATTTGAGCCTGCTGTTTGGTTACCACATCGTTTAAGTCATCCAGGCTTTGTTCTAAGAACGCAATGCGTATTTGCAGGTCTTCAATTTGATCTTGGTCGCTTTGAGTCATAAGTTCTATCGTGTTGATTTTTAATGCTAATTCATATTAGATACACAGGCTTGCCTGAATTGTACACCAAGCAAGTGCAACAACTGACAAATTACGTAAGAAAGAAGGTTTTAAGATGCAAAATACATTGTTTAAGAAAGTATTCGTCTGTGTGCTGCTGGCGTTTCCAACACCTGCATTAATGGCAGCACTCTTCTCTGTAGCCGGTGGCAGCGCCATTTTCACATTTGCACAACCTGTGGCTGATCAAGGTGGTGTGTCTCTATTTTTACAACAAGAAGGTGCAGCTCTCGCGTACCTAGCAGCAGTATTTGTTGCATTTGTTGTGCTATTCATTGCAGCAAGTGCATTTAACCAACCTCAATTTAAGCGTCGTGGTACCGGTACTCTGGTTGAATCTGACGTAGATGATGGCCGTGAGCGCGGAGTGGTTAAGTGGTTTAATGTTAAGAAAGGTTTCGGTTTTGTAACCCGTGACAATGGTGACGATGTATTCGTTCACTTTCGCAGCATCCGTGGCAGCGGTCACCGTTCACTTAGCGAAGGCCAAGCGGTTAAGTTTAGTGTGGTAGATGGCCAAAAAGGCTTACAAGCAGAAGACGTATCAGTTGTTCGTTAATACGAACCTTGATCCAAAAGAACCCGCCAAGTGCGGGTTTTTTATTTTTAGGGAGACTTATCGTGTTTAAACAGGTTGTCTATAAATAAGGCTGCTTACATTCAGTTTCTAAGTAATGCGCATTTACCGGGAAGCGGAAAAGCGACTTCGTATGTTCGTGCATTGGATTTACTGAGTGAGATGCTGCATTTGACAGTCATTTAATAAGTCTTGATGAGGATTATCGAATTATATTGGCCAAGGAAATTAAAGATCATTTCACAGCGGATAGTGTTAAAGAATATTTTGAGCGTGTAGAGGGCAAAACAATTAACCTGCCAGTAAATTATAAGCCAAGCTTAAAGTACTTGTCGAAACACAGAAGTTTAGGAAATTTTTAAAAACGGCCTCATACGAGGCCGTTTTTTATTTGCATGATTGCCTAGAAATTAATCAAAGTGGATACAATCTCTTCGCTTTCGGTTTGTAGGGATAGCTTAATGCTGCTGTTTTCCCAATCAATATCAATTTGTCCGTAGTTACTGCCTGATTTATTAATAATATGACGGTCCGCTGTGGATACACTGCCTAAATTACTAGGAACTTTACCTACCGTACCGCTTGGAATGCTGGCCCCTTCAGGGGCACAATTTCCCCAAGCGCTGGCATCGGCATTGGTGTAGCACCAAGGTGCGTTGTGATCCCTTGTGATGCAGCTATCGTAAGTGATGCCGGCGTATTTAAACGGTAGGTGACAGGTTTGGTTGTACTGGCCGTTACCTTGGGTGTCTGCATACACTTTTAAGCGATTTGGGTTGGGCACATCGTAAGGCCAGTTTTGGCCAAAACCAGATGCGGTAATTTCATACACGGTGGCGGCTGCGCCGTGTTGGCTGCTGGCGGGGATGGTTTTTTCTAATAGCTCGCCCCAATGTTGATCGCCGCTAACAAAAATAATTTGTTTGGCTTTACCTGTGTTGATGGCCTGCTGTGCCAGACGCAATAATTTTTCACGTTCTTGTGGCATTTCTGCCCAAGATTCATAACTGGTACCTGAGTCATTGCTTTCGTTCAAGTTATTCACCGCTGCATTAAATTTTTCCCCGTTACCGTAGGCGCAATAACTGGAAAGGCTACGATCCCTATGTAAAGGCGGCAGTACCTGAATACCCGATGCGATGATTTTAATGGCGGAAGGTTTTTGCAGTTCTTGTTCTAACCATACCCATTGCGTGTCACCTAACATGGTGGAGTTATCTCCCTGGCAAGTGCCATAACTGCTAAAAGTAGGGGAACGAAAGTAGCGCGCATCTAACATGATTGAGTGCACTTTTTTATCGCTCGGCCCTTGCACTAATGCGCTGTAAATACCGTCTTGGTTGCTATAGCGCACATCGTTGGTGGGAATATCAAAGTGGCGTAAGAATTGTTGCTGGCTCTCTTGGCGTTTTGAGTAGTTGTTGCCTGCATTGTTGGCACCAAAATCATGGTCATCCCAAGTGGCGAGAACAGGAATGTTAGCTTCTAAGAAGCGCTGATAATCCGTATTGCGCTTTTTATTATCGTATTTGCCTTGCATGACTCCCATGTCTGTGGTGTCGGCATAGATATTATCCCCAAGCCACATGAATAAATCCGGCTTGGATTGCACGATACGGCTCATGGTTTCGCTCATAGTGCCTTGCACTTTAAAGCATGAGCCAACGGCCACACTTTCGATTAAGTCACTGGCGCTAGGTTGTGTGTGGCTCAGTAATTCTGTGCTTTGATCGCCTACGTCACAGTTTTCCCAGTTACTGCCGCTCGCGTCGGTATAACACCAAAAGGCATCGTGATCTCGTGTGCTACAACCGTGAAATTTTTCCAGTTTGTATGAGCTCGTGGTCGCGCAAAGATTGCCCGATACGGTTTTCTGTTGCGGTATGGTTTCCTCTCGTACTTCACCCCAGTTGCTGCCGTTGATTGGGGTTTTTAAATAACACCATTGTCCACTGATATTATCTCGATTGGTGGTGCCTATGTATTGCACATCTTTATAAGTGAAGGGTTGTTGGCATTGATCAAAGTGCACTTCAGGTGCAGCCTGGGCTGATTGATATATGAGTGTGAATAGTCCAGTAACGCATGCGAAACGCAGCCAATAGCGACATTTTTTTATTATGATTTTCATATTGTTCTCTTTGTTGTGAATGAATGTTGCGCCGTCAGCATAGAGTTGAAATGTGACGAAAAAATAATGAAACGTTTTTTTTAAAACGGCGCGAGGTGAAATGATGACAATGATTTAAAACGGCGTAATTTGATCATTAAATGGCGTTATCAGTGATTCAAAAAAATTATTTTTAATAATTATTTCAATACTTTTGGCTTGTCTTTTTATTTTCAAAAATCTGTCATATTTCCTATCCATACTGCGCGCCATCAGTTTCATACTGTCAAAAAAATGCAATAAATATGAAAAGGAATGGACTATGATGTTCTCACCCTCGAAGAAGTTATTGGCCACTATGGTGACGTGTACGTTGCTAACAGCCTGCGGCTCAAGTAGTGATAAAGATAGCTCGCCTGAGCCTAAAAATGGCAATGCGGTGGGCCAAGTTAAAAATGTGATCTTAATGATCGGCGATGGCATGGGGCCGCAACAAATTGGTTTGCTTGAAGAGTATGCACGTCGTGCGCCGAATTCGGTTTTACCTTCTACCACAACCGGTTTGCAACAATTTGCTGACAATGGCCGTATTGGCTTATCCATGAATGCGCCTATGGGGGCAAATCCAAGCTTGGTGGTGGATTCTGCCTGTTCAGCCACTCAGTTAGCGACCGGTAAAGGTTCTATTTCTGAAGCGGTAGGCTTGGATGATCAAGGCAATAAAGTAGAAACCATTTTGGAAAAAGCCAAAGCCATGGGTAAAGCCACAGGCTTGATTACGGATACGCGATTAACTCACGCTACCCCAGCTGCATTTGCCGCACATCAACCACATCGTTCTTATGAAAACGAAATTGCCGAAGATCTATTAAATGTAGGTGTGGATGTCATGCTGGGTGGTGGCTCACGTCATTGGGTTCCTAATACGGATTTTGCGGCTTTAGCTGCTGAATTAAATGCACCGACTCATGTTATTAAAAAATCCAAGCGTAAAGATGAACGTAACTTAATTAAAGAAGCACAAGCCTCTGGTTATGGTTTGGCGTTCACGAAAGCACAATTGGCACAAGCCAGTGGCACTAAGCTATTAGGTTTGTTTGATGATTCTGCCATGAACGATGGTATTGAATATTCTAATTGTAAAAACGGTACTGTAAGTGCGAAGTGCTCGGATGAGCCTTCTCTAAAAGAAATGACCATGAAAGCCTTGGACATTCTATCGCAAGATGAAGATGGCTTTTTCTTAATGATCGAAGGTGGGCAAATCGATTGGGCAGGTCACGTGAACGACACAGGTTGGTTGCTACACGAGATGCTGAAGTTTGATGAAGCCGTGGCCGCGGTTTATGAGTGGGTGAAACAACGTAACGATACTTTGGTAGTGATCACGGCTGACCATGAAACCGGCGGTTTTGGTTTTGCTTACCATAAACATGATTTGCCTGAAGCTAAGCAGCTTGATGGTAATGGCATGAATGGTCATGAGTACAAGCCGAACTTTAACTTTGGTGCATTGGATACACTAGATAAAATTTACGCGCAAAATAAATCGTACTACGACATTTTTGATGCCGTACAAGCGGATTGGGATTTCTCCGAGTCCACCGCGGCGGAATGGAAAGCAGCGGTGAATGCTTCTGTGCATGCCGATTTCCAAGTGTCAGATGCCGAATCGGAAGGCATTGCAGCGCGTACCATGAATCAGAATCAAGTGGCGGGTCATAGTTACTTAGATGTAGCAGAACTCCCATTGATCAATGATTACAGCGATTTCTATGTGTACCCAAGTGATGACCATGGCCCACTGATTAGTCGTGCCATTGCAGCGAAGCAAAGTGTTGCTTGGAGTAACGGTAGTCATACAGCGGCACCTGTACCTGTGTATGCGTATGGTCCAGAAGACATTGCCAATCAGTTTTCTACTATGCAGCATCACATTAACATTGGCCAAAAACTAATGGATGCACTGATTAATCAGGCAGATTAATACAGCTATTTGATTTTAAAAGAAAATCTACAGCTAGAAAGTAAGGCCCTTGGGGATTGCCCCTGAGGGCTTCTAAGCCAGTTTCACCCAGTGTTATTGGCAACAATACCCTAAATTGCACTATATGTTTCCTATATTCGATCCCTTAGTATGCGCTGTTTATAAAACCAACAATACCCGATGTAAAACTAAGGTGACATGATGTTGAAAAAAGTCTTATCCATAACCTCTTTCGCAGCTTTAGCCGCCTGTGGGAGTGGTTCATCTGGCCCAAGTACTGGCACGATTCAGGGCTTAGCTGGCTTGGATTACAAAACCCAGAGCCAATCAGGTGTGCTAAATGCCTCGGGGGAGTATCGATACAATAAAGGAGAAACGGTGACGCTCTCCTTAGGCGATATGGTCGTTGCAGAGTTTGCTGCGGGAAATTCTGATATCGCTAGCGTATTAGGGCTAGATCAATTACCTAACACCGCTTTAGCGGTCCGTAGTGCGTTACGTACTCCAGAATACACTCGTGAGCGTATCGAGAATTCTTATGTTGTTAAAAAAGGCACAGGGACATTTAACCAATTGCATCGAGTATCTAATTTGATGCGTTTATTGATTGCGCTGGATAACGATAATGATGGCTCCAACGGTTACGATATTACCGCTCAGCGTGACAATATTGCTGGGCTGAATTTGAACTTAGAAGCCAGTTTATATGAGTTTGCCGCAAACGCAGATGCGATGAAATTTCAGCATGAAACGGGTATTTCTTTAGGCATGGATGCAGCTCGTCCACTACGTGAAGCGTATGATCTTGCTGATATTTCTTTAGCCGTACCTGAGCGCATTTCAAAAAATGGCCAAGTCAGTTATACCTATAACGCACAAGGAAAGATTGCTGGCACCTCGGAAAATCAAACATCGGACTCGATTACAGAATATACCTACACTTATTCGAGTGAAAGTGGTGAAATTGCTGTAGAAGATCTTACGGTTTTACCGTATGGAGAGAGCAGTAGCTACAGTCCATTTCGAAGAGTGACCACTTCAACTTATACCAATTTTGGTTTGTTGGAAACTCAAAAAGTAGATACTTATAAAACAAATTCTACGACTGAAATAGAAAGTTATACATCTCAAAGCAATGACTACATGGATGATAAGGTGTATTTAACAGCGGAGCGAACCATTTCATATACAAATACGATTGGAGCCATAATTGAATCGTACTCAGATAGATGGGAGTATAATGATGATTTTAATATTACATCGCGAGCTAGATATAGTGGTACAACACCGCAAAATGAAACGTTCAAATATGGTACAGATATTACGTATGATCCTGCGGGAAAACTGTATTCAAGTAATTACGAAAATACGAATTCGAATACTCAAACAAGCCATGATTATTCGTACAGCAAACTTTCTGAAGATGTCAACCTCGTCACTCGTGTGTATACAAAAAATGATGGTTCTAAAGAAGAAATTATTGAAAAAATTAGTAATGGTGTTTTAGTAGAAAAAACGGTTAATCAGCTCACCAGTGAAGATGTGGTTACGAATACTCAAAGCGTAATAATTCGTTACGATACGGAAGGTCGCATTAGCCAGTGTTATATCACAAGAGATACCAATGCTGATAACACATTGGATGCTAAAGTCACTTCAGTTTTTAATTACTCTGAGGCAGGTTTAGCAAGCATTGAAAATGCCTATGATAATAACGCGGATGGTACTGTTGATTATGAGTCTACTAAATCAGTGAATTACGGTGATAACGGTGAAGTAGTAGAAGACTTAGACGGCAATACCTTTACTTATGGAAACGTGTCACAAGATGGTATTGGATATTTAATATTTGAATATCTAAACTCAGTGCTTTCATCGGATCACGGCTTATATTTTTATGATACTGATGTGAAGTGTGAAAAAGCCGGTGCACTTTCCGAAGCATAAGTAAATCCAGTTTTAAAAATAAACCCGCCTAGTGCGGGTTTATTTTTGTCTAAATGTAAAAGTTGAAATTTAAACCGCTTCAACCCATAACACGCCCACATCTGCTTTAACCACTTTAACCAAGGTTCCTTTTGGTAAGGGCTGTTGGCTTTTCACTTTCCATTTAATACCGGAATATTGATGAAGGGTTAAACCCTGCGCATCCGCATCTTCTTCCAATACAAACTGATGGTCCAGCGTGTTAGTGGTCTCTTTACTTTGACCTGCACTTTGTTGGCTGTTTTTAAGTGGCTTCCAAAGCAGTGCAGCTAGAATGCCCGTCACAATGGCATTACTCCAAAATGCACTGATGTAAGTGGCTGCTAATACATCAAATTGCATGAGTAAGCCGGTTAATACCATGGAGCAACCCATGAAAAACAACACAAAGGTAGCAAACCCCAATATGGCCACTTCAATAATCAGTAAGGCGATACCGGTAACGATTAAGCTTTCTGATAAATGTTGGGCGATGAAATCCATGGTTAGCCTTTTTGTTCGTTAATTTTGTTAATGATAGCCATAGATTGCGCTACCAGAGAGCTGGCTTGGCTGTCGCCGCTTGGTAGCAACACAACAGACGATTCTTTAGCGATGGCTTTTTGGGCTTCGATGGCTTTAGTCGCCAGATCAAGCTGTACGGCTTTTTGGCCTTCTTCTGTTTTTGCAGCATCGCCCACAGTTTTTAATGCTTTAGCTTGCGCTTGTGCGACAGCCCATATGGCTTGTGCTTCACCTTCGGCTTTTAAGATTTGTTCGGCTTTTTCCGCTTCGGCAGCTAATACTTGTGCGGCTTTTTGGCCTTCGGCGACGTTGATGGCCGATTGTTTGTCCCCTTCGGATTCTAGAATTTGCGCACGCTTTACACGCTCGGCTTTCATTTGTGCTTCCATGGATTCTAAAATCGATTGTGGTGGCACAATGTCTTTAATTTCGTAACGTAATAATTGAATACCCCAAGGCTC
>JABXIK010000048.1 GCA_013373125.1 Gammaproteobacteria bacterium
CTTGAGCATGCCTTTCAATGCCAAACGAATCAAATCCTCGGCACTGCTAATTGGCTCTTTAATAGACGATATGGCTTTGGCCGCTTCAGTTGGCTTGTAGCCAAGTGCGATCAAGGCCCCTTCGGCTTCTTGAATCCATTGCTCTTGTCCCATTGGCTGTGGATTGGCCGCCGCCATTAAAGGTAGATCACTGTCCACTTGCCACTCTTTCAGGCGATCTTTCATTTCCACCACTAAACGCTCAGCGGTTTTCTTACCTATGCCCGGAATACGCACGAAGGTCGCGGTGTCGCCATCATGAATGGAGCGCACAAAGGATTGCGCTTCAATACCAGATAAAATCGCTAGAGCCAATTTAGGCCCAACACCAGAGACTTTAATCAATGCTCGAAACAAGGCTCGTTGTTGTTTATCCGCAAAACCGAACAGTAATTGAGCATCTTCACGCACCACAAAATGGGTGTGCAACGTGACCTTTTGACCCAATTCAGGCAACTGATAGATCGTAGTCATAGGCGCTAAAACTTCATAGCCTATGCCATTCACATCGATGAGTAATTCAGGGGATTGTTTTTCAATAAGGGTGCCGCTAATTCGACCGATCATAAAACGCGCTACTTAATGATTAGAATACTGTATTTATAATCAGTAGAGGGTACCCAATCCATTGAGATATGGCTAGCACTAGGGGCTAAAAGACTTTTAATCGACCGCGTTTTTGTTGACTGGCACCCGCTTGTGCCACAAGGTTTTGCGATGAATACGCATGAGTGATGGCAATGGCCAAAGCATCGGCCGCATCCGCTTGTGGCTTGCCGGGCAAATTCAGTAACACTTGCACCATGTGTTGGACCTGCTCTTTCTCCGCCCCGCCGCGTCCAGTTACCGCTTGCTTCACGGCGCGAGCAGCATACTCAAACACGCTTAACTCCTTCATGGAGGCCGCCACAATGGCACTCCCCCTTGCCTGTCCCAGCTTCAGCGCAGAATCAGCGTTTTTGCCCATAAATACTTGCTCAATGGCAAATTCATCGGGTTGATACTCTTCAATCAGCTGAGTCACGCAAGTGAAGATTTGCTTCAGACGGTATGCGAGATCTTGTGTGGTATCGATTCGAATACAGCCAGACGTGAGATAGCGCAACTTGCTACCTCGTGATTCGATGATGCCAAACCCAGTTAAACGGGAACCTGGGTCAATGCCTAGAATAATGGACATAAGAGAAAAGCGATCGCCTGTTGGCCGCAGCCAAATGTAAAAACTGAGATCAGAAATATATCAGATCACAGCTATGTGCTCTAATAGTAAATCGATTCATGACCGAGACTCACCATGCCAACCCTGCTGTTACAAATCAGCCTAAAGCAATGGGATAAAAGCCAGCGCGGCGAAGCGGACTGTATTTTGCGCGACAACTTGTCTACGCGCCACACACTTCAATCCCAAGCAGAATTTATGATTTTGGAAACGCCCTGCTTATTGGATCAAAACGCCATTAATTTAGCTGATTCAAATCCCACATGGTCACACGGCAAGCAAGCAGGACGTTTAATCAAGATGGGACTTCAACAAAACGGGAGCGCGATACTGGATCGTTTTCTCATTCATCGCAGCAATGACAACCGCCTTTGGTTATCTTTCTTCGAAACACCTCAAAACCCAATTCAAGTTGGCGAGATTTCCGATGAATGGATTGAAGCTAAATATGAATGGCGCTATCGCACAGAAGTAAACAATGAAATCTTTTGGCAATATGAAGAAGTGACTTTAAATGTTGCACTAGCAGAGCACTACGCAGAGGATTTCTTTTTAACAAACCAACCCTTTCAAACTTTCTATAAAGACCTTAAATAAAAAAAGAAGCCCGTAGGCTTCTTTCACAAACAAACAATTTATCTAAGTCGTTCTGAGCGTTTTTCTGACTAGGCAAAATGTTCTCGCTGAGAAGGCGCATAGCAGCGCTATGTCACTGACCAGCGAGGTTATTTTAACAACGTCAGAGAATCGCTTCAGAGCGACTCACCAATTATTTCGTTTCTTTAGCGCGCAACTGAATACCCACTTCACGTAGATTCTTCGCTGGCACTTCACCCGGAGCCGCTGTCATCACACACGCTGCAGACTGAGTTTTCGGGAAGGCAATCACTTCACGAATGCTTTCAGCGCCGGTCATTAGCATGATTAAACGGTCAAGACCAAAGGCCAAACCACCGTGTGGTGGCGCACCGAACTGTAGTGCATCCAGTAAGAAGCCGAACTTCTCACGTTGCTCTTCTTCAGAGATGTTTAGAATCTCGAATACAGTTTTTTGCATTTCTTGATCGTGAATACGGATCGAACCACCACCTAGCTCAGTACCGTTTAGCACCATGTCATAAGCACGTGAAAGCGCTGTGGCTGGGTTGGCTTTTAGTTCTTCTGGAGAACAAGATGGTGCAGTGAATGGGTGGTGAATCGCTGTTAGGCCACCTTCAGATGTTTCTTCAAACATTGGGAAGTCTACAACCCATAATGGCGCCCATTCGCGAGTTAACATGTTAAGGTCTAGACCTAATTTCACACGTAACGCACCTAATGCTTCGTTTACGATGGTTTCTTTATCCGCGCCAAAGAATACGATGTCGCCGTTCTTCGCGTCGATTTTCTCCATGATCTTCATGGTGTTGTCATCGCCGATGAACTTGATGATTGGCGATTGTAAACCTTCAACGCCTTTTTCAATTTCATTCACCTTGATCCAAGCAAGGCCTTTCGCACCGTAAATACCGACGTACTTGGTGTATTCATCGATTTGCTTACGAGACAGTTCAGCACCACCTGGTACTTTCAATGCAGCAACGCGACCTTTAGGATCTTTCGCTGGGCCTGCAAATACTTTGAATTCGATGTCTTGAAGGAATTCAGCCACGTCTACTAATTCCATAGGAATACGTAGGTCTGGTTTGTCCGAACCGAAACGGCTCATGGCTTCGGAATACGGCATGTGTGGGAATTCGCCTAAATCGATATCCATTTGCTGCTTGAAGATATCTTTAATCATGGTTTCAGCTGCGCCCATGATGTCTTTTTCTTCAATGAAAGAGGCTTCCATATCGATCTGAGTGAACTCAGGCTGACGGTCAGCACGTAGGTCTTCGTCACGGAAACATTTTGCAATTTGGTAATAACGATCAAAACCCGACACCATTAGTAGCTGTTTAAATAGCTGAGGTGACTGTGGCAATGCAAAGAAAGAACCTTGATGAGTACGACTTGGCACCAAGTAGTCACGGGCACCTTCTGGGGTGGCGCGAGTCAGAATTGGGGTTTCGATATCCAAGAAACCTTGTTGGTCTAGGATATTACGAATTTGCGTGGTTACCTTGTGACGGAAACGTAGATTGTGCTGCATTTCATCACGACGTAGGTCCATGTAACGGTACTTAAGACGTACGTCTTCACCCACTGGACTGTATTCATCCAATGGGAACGGAGGCGTGTTGGCTTTGTTTAAGATGTTGATCTCTTTACCTAGGATCTCGATCTTACCCGTGGTCATGTTGTCGTTTTCACTACCAGCAGGACGAGCACGTACGCGACCGGTAATTTGCACAACAAACTCACTACGTACAGAGTCTGCAGTATTGAAAGCGTCTACTGTATCTGGATCAAATACCACTTGAACCAGACCTTCACGGTCACGTACGTCTAGAAAGATCACACCACCGTGGTCACGACGACGGTGTACCCAGCCGCAAAAAGTTACAGTCTGATCGACCAATTGTTCTGTTATTTCACCACAGTAATGGCTGCGCATAGTGAATTCCCAAATCTATCTTATTAAATGTAACGACTTTGTCTGGCAGTGAAGGAATCGCCTGTCACTGCAAATTTCTCGGGCAAATGCTCTGAAACCAGCATATTTGGGGAGTTTGCCCATAATCTTGCGATGTCACCACCGGCCCGATTATCCCCTTTTTGGCCAAAGCCTACTCAATCTCTACAAAGGCAAAGTACGCCTCAATATAGCCTGATTCTTCAAAAGGCCAGCATTATACCCATTTTGCACGAAATTCCGACATCTTGTGTGGCCCTTGCTATGCTTTATTTATACGAGGAGATGTTATGGCCAACCTGGATATAGCAAATTTGGATGCCGATATCGTCAATGATCTTAAGGACGAGCTGGAAGAAAAGCGCCAAAGCTGCAATGACCATCTATTAAACTTAGAAGCCCGTCCAGAAGATATCGATACAGTCAACCTGCTGTTTCGTGATGTGCATACGGTCAAAGGTGACCTTGGCATAGTGGGTATCAGCCAATATCTCTCTTTATTACAGGCCATTGAGGACATACTCGACACTCTAAGGAAAGGTAAAAACAGCTACAATCCTGCCCTTGGGGATATTCTGTTACTGAGTCTAGATCTCACCTTTAATGAACTCGACAGCTTTATTAATGGTGGAGAGCTATTCGATCAAGCCCACTATGATGAAATTGCCAACATGATCAGTACTCTGGCCAAGATGGAAAACCATGAGTACGACCAGCAAATGCTTGGGATTTTGCAAAAACTGGCACCGGAAGTCTCACCCGCTGAAGATTTAGAAGAACTACAAAACAAACTGTATTTCACCGAACAAGAAATCAACGAAGAGGTCGCCTTCTTTTTACAATTAAGTCTTCTGGTGGATCAGAGAAGTCCCTATGGACCAGGCCGTACCGAGAGAATGTTTGAACTGGCCTTAAACATGAATCAATTTGCGGGCAACCCCATCGACAGCCATCAATTGCAAACGGCGCTTTATCTCCACGACTTGGCCATGGCGTTTTTTCCAAAAGGCATGGCCAACAAAGCCAGTTCTTTGAGCCATCGAGACTGGGAGTGGGTGAAAGGCCACGTGCATTTAGTCCACCAGCTTATAAGTGGTTTTGAAGTTTGGGGGACCGCATCAGAAATAATCCTGCATCATCATGAGCGCATCGATGGCAGCGGTTATCCGAATGGCCTAAAAGAACACGAAATTTGCGAGGGGGCGAAACTCCTTGCCATTGTCGACACTTTTGAAGCCATTACTCAAACTCGTGCCTATCAACAGAATCAGCAACGCCCTATGGTTCGTGCCATCATGGAAATCAACCAGCACGCAGGAACTCTGTATTGTCCTAAGTGGGTAGGCTATTTCAATCAAGCGGTGAAGCGACTTCACATAAAAAAAGCTAAAAAATAGGCATTTTTTGCATTTTTTGCTTTTTTTTACTTGCTTGCCTCTCCAAGTTGTTTGTATATTCCGTTAACGAAACACAAAAACAACAAGGACACAGCTATGGCAGCTAAAAAAACAGCAAAGAAAGCAGCAGCAAAAAAACCAGTGGCTAAAAAAGCCGCAGCTAAGAAAGCACCAGCAAAAGCTGCTCCAGCTAAAAAGCTAAGTGCAGTAAGTGAGCGCTACAACAAAACTCAAATCCTAACTGAAATCGCAGAAAATACTGAACTGAGCAAAAAGCAAGTTCAAGCGGTTCTAGATAGCCTAGGTGATGTTATTGAGCGTCACGTTAAGAAACGCGCAGTGGGTGAATTCGTACTTCCTGGCCTTCTAAAAATCCAAGCAGTTAAAAAGCCTGCTAAGAAAGCACGTAAAGGTATCAACCCATTCACTGGTGAAGAAACTGTATTCAAAGCAAAACCTGCTTCTATCGCAGTTAAAATTCGTCCATTGAAAAAATTAAAAGAAATGGCTGAGTAAGCCATCCTCTTTAAAAACGGGCCACACTGGCCCGTTTTTTTATGCCTATTCCAAGCTTATGGATACCATCCCACTATACAAAGAAATCCAAGCATGCGATGTGTGCCGCTCATTTCTACCCTTTGCCCCGCGCCCAGTTATTCAATTTGACACATCCGCAACTCTACTGATTATTGGTCAAGCCCCTGGGATCAAGGTTCAAGAATCTGGCATCCCATGGAATGACGCCAGTGGGCAACGCTTACGGGAATGGTTGCAAATGGACAGCAACACTTTCTATGATCCAAAGAAAGTTGCCATTATGCCTATGGGGTTTTGCTATCCTGGTAAAGGAAAAAGCGGTGATCTGCCACCAAGAAAAGAATGCGCACTTCAATGGCATGATCGAATATTAGCGTCATTACCAAATATCCAAACCACACTTTTAATCGGCCAATACTCACAAAACTATTACTTAAAAGACACTGAGTTTTTATCCAAATACCCAAGATTAACTGAACGTGTGAAACATACACAGCAAGCCCCTGATTCCCTCATTTGTTTGCCGCATCCATCCCCTAGAAATCAAATTTGGCTTAAACAAAATCCTTGGTTTCAAGAAGAAACATTACCTTATCTGAGACAAAGGATTCGCTAATCATGTTGCCATTACGTATTGCACTTCAAATCAGTTGGTATGCGCTTTTTCCTGTATTTTTGTTGCTACTGCCTCAAGCCATATACGTTAAGAAAACCACATTACGCTTACCGGAAGCTTCAGGATCGAGCCTTTTACACTTTGCACATGCTTCCGAGAATACGTTACGAGTCATACATTTTGGTGAATCCACGGTAGCAGGCGTCGGAATCGATGAATTAAATCAAGGGTTAAGCTTTCATATTTGCCAGCAAGTTCAATCACAGCTCCCTGTAAACATAGAGTGCGAAATTCTTGGGGAAAATGGCATTCGTATTCATGAGTTAAATGCCACCATTGCAAAACATACGGGTGTCATGGATATCGCTATCATTACCATGGGGGTAAACGACACCACCAAGCTCACCTCGATTAAAAAATGGCGAAAAAGTCTTCAAACATCCATTGCACATTTACAGCACAAAGGCGTGGCCCATATTTTTTTCATGCAAGTACCGCCTATGGCTCAGTTCCCGGCGTTACCAGCACCGTTAAAGTATTTCCTTGGCTTGCGCGCTTATCAATTGGATTTGGAATTGCAGGCACTCATGAACAAAAACAAGTGCTGTCATTATGTGGGGAGTAAATTATTGGTTGAACGCCATTTCATGGCAAAAGATGGGTATCACCCAAGCGCACAAGGTTATGCGGCTTGGGCTGAACAAATCTCACCTTTAATTATTGGTGTTCTTAAAGGTGACTTGTAATCATTTAATACATGGCATCGCCATCATTTTCAGATGGTGTCACAAACTTATCACTAAATAATAAGGTCAGTTCGTCCACCATTTTCACTAACTCTTCCTTGCCATAAGGTTTGGCTTGAATCGCGCCCCAAATCGGTTTTGGCCAGCAAGGATCGTCCTTTTTACGTACCACATGATGAATATGCAGCTGTGGCACAACATTGCCTAATGCTGCAATATTCATACTGTCCGCTTCGAAATAATCGGATAAGCGCTGACTGACGTATGCAGATTCATCCGACTGCTCATAACGCTCTTCGGTGGATAATTGATACAACTCCGAGGTACTGCCACGGCGAGGCACTAAAATCACCCATGGGAATTGCGAATCGTTCATTAATAGCACATCGCAAAGGGGAAACTGGCCTAAAAGCACGGTATCCTGTTGAAGCTGTGGATCCAATTTGTACATAATGTTGCTCCTTAAATCTTCAGGCTATTTAACCAATAAGGGCCTTAAACATGCAATGGCTAAATTCAATCGATCAGGCCCCAGCGCATCTTTGGCAAGGAACCTATCCATTTACTCAAAAAGCCTTTATTCAAGCGTTAGAAGAAAATGGATCAATAAACAATCAAACCGGCTGGCAAAGCCATTATCTATACGATAAAGACCATGCATTTTTGCTGCCGAGTTTTATTAAACACCATTCTTATGGCGAATACGTATTTGACTGGTCATGGGCAGAAGCCTACCAGCAACATGGATTATCCTACTACCCTAAACTCATTATAGCTGCCCCATTTACCCCTGCTAGTGGACCACGAATTATATGTGACGCGCACACACAAATTAACGGTCAAACTTTAAGCAACGCCATTCAATCTCATTGCTTAGAGCACAACTTAAGTGGCGCCCATATTTTATTTTGTAACGCCAAAGAAAGAGAGTTACTACTTGACCAAAACTGGCACGAACGTAAAAGTGTACAATTTCATTGGTTCAATTATGGCTACGAAGATTTTGAGCACTTCTTATCTTATTTTAAATCCCGCAAGCGTAAAGCTGTTGTAAAAGAAAGAAAATCCATTCAAGAAAACGCCATTATAATACGCTGGATAACCGGCTTGGATATGAATGAATCACTATGGCAGTTTTTTTATCAGTGCTATCAAACCACTTACGCAATGCGAGGCATGCAGGGATACATTACTCTTAATAGCTTCAAACAAGTGGCACAAAATATGGGAAACCAAATGCGATTTGTTTGGGCATACCACCAAAACAATCCCATAGCCTGTGCGTTATACTTTCAAGATAGCAATACCTTGTATGGCCGATATTGGGGAAGCACTGTTGATGTACCAAATCTACATTTTGAACTGTGCTACTACCAAGGCATTGAATATTGTATAAAACATCAACTACAGCACTTTAATCCTGGTACACAAGGCGAACATAAAATTGCACGAGGGTTTGAGCCTATATTTACAAGCTCTCTGCATTATCTTACCCACGAAGGGTTTCATGAAGCCGTCGGGAATTTCGTCATTGAAGAAGCTCGCTCGTTAGAATTATACAAACAAGATTGCTTTGAGGCGTTGCCATTTAATGAGCAACATTTACCTGCCCCCAAGCAACAACCTTGTCTATAAATAACGCTAAATTTAAATGGCTTAAGCCACTTTCGAAGCGGGCACATCCGGCTTCGCATGACGCTCATGTAAAAAGCGTAAAACTTCTGCACGATACTTGTTATACATAGGATCATCCGCTAAATCCAAACGATGACGCGGTCGAGGCAAATCAATGTTAAGTATTTCCCCTACCGTGGCAGCTGGGCCATTACTCATCATCACAATGCGATCACTGAGTAATACAGCCTCGTCCACATCATGAGTGATCATAACAACTGTGTTTTTCAAGTCCCTTTGTATTTCCATTAACGAGTCTTGTAAATGCGAGCGAGTCAATGCATCCAATGCACCGAAAGGCTCATCCATTAATAACACAGTGGGTTCCATAGCCAATGCCCTAGCGATACCCACACGCTGCTTCATACCACCGGAAATTTCATCAGGTTTTTTATGTAATGCATGACTCATGTGCACCAATTCTAGATTGTGTTCAATCCAGTCTTTCATTTCGGCTTTACTTTTTTTACCTTTAAAAACTTGTTTCACCGCAAGTTCCACATTTTCATAGGCAGTCAGCCATGGTAATAGCGAATGATTTTGAAACACCACTGCACGCTCTGGGCCTGGTTCGTTTACTTCCACACCATCCAATACAATACCGCCACGAGTAGCTTGGTATAAACCCGCGATGATATTTAATACTGTGGATTTACCACAACCGGAATGGCCGATTAAAGAGACAAACTCACCTTTTTTAATTTTCAAGTTCACATTTTCCAACGCAGTGAACTTACCATTGGGTGTGTCAAATTCCATGGTCACGTGATCAATATTTAAATGGGCGCTCATTATTCAATCCTCAAATTCTTTTCAGTGATATCAATTACTGATTCCAGCTAAAGTGTTTTTGCAGTTGCAACATTAACCAATCTAATAAGAAGCCAATAAAACCAATGGTTAATACTGCTACCATGATTCGACCTAACGAATCTGAGCTACCATTTTGAAATTCATCCCACACAAACTTTCCAAGACCTGGGTTTTGCGCCAACATTTCTGCCGCAATCAATACCATCCAGCCC
>JABXIK010000036.1 GCA_013373125.1 Gammaproteobacteria bacterium
GAGATACCACATTTCAATATCTTCTGGCGTATCTTGCGTTTGTACTTTTAAGCGTTCAATCAATTTCCCTGCATCTTCACGGGTAAACCCAGATTGATTACTGGCTTGTAACATTTGCGTGATGGCCAATTCGTTTTCGGCCCCAAGCTTCATATACAAGCCAATACTCACCACTAGAATCAATGCAACCGATGGAATAAAGATCCAATTACCCGATTGGTTCGACTCCACTTGTTTTTGCTCTTCAGTATCCACGAGCAAATTCAAATTGATTTCTTTGCTCAAACTATCGTATTCCGCTTGTTCAATACGACCACTTTCAAGATCGGCTTTCAAATCTTCTAGCTGGGATTTATAAATCACTACATTACTAGCTTGACGTTTCAACTCACTGCCACGTAGCGACATAAACAAAGGCATACAAATGAAGCCCAACGCGATCACTAACAAAAAGGCAACACCTAACCATAAATCAAACATGGTCATCCCCTTTATCTTGACCTAATAACGCATTCAAACGTTGTTGCTGTTCTGCTGTTAACTCTTCAACTTGATCCTTACCCTGCTTACGCTTGCGAATCACTAGAATTAAACACATGACCGCAACCAATAACAAAACCACTGGACCAAACCATAAAACATAAGTCATGGCGTTCATTTGTGGGCGATACAATACAAACTCGCCATAACGATTCACCATAAAATCAATAATGTCTTGGGCTTCTTGACCCGATTTTACTTGCTGATATAGCTCACGACGTAAATCACCGGCAATCATGGCGTTACTGTCAGCAAGGTTCTGGTTTTGGCATTTAGGACAGCGCAGCTCTTCGGCAAGCTGTTGAAATAACTGTGCGCGGGTTTGATTCTGTTGATCATCCCCTTCCGTAAATTGATATTCATGACCATCTACTATGGCCAACGACATTTGGCTGAATAAAAAAACGATTACGAGCAGAACACTTCTCATGGTTGCACCGCCTGTTTCGATTCATTCACTAGAGACAACCAAATTTTTTCAAGGGGCGCCCAATTACCTTGAGTAATCGGTCCTTGATGTTTATAGCGGATGACACCATTGGCATCCACAAAGAATGTTTCTGGCGCTCCCGTCACACCTAAATCCATAGATAACGTACCTTCTTCATCATCCACAGAATACGCATAAGGGTTACCTAGATCATTTAACCACTTGCGCGCCGCATCGTTTTCGTCTTTGTAATTAACTCCCACAATGCGTACACCTTGTTGCGCAAGCTTTACTAAAAATGGGTGTTCCACTTTACAGCTAATACACCAAGTACCCCATACGTTCACCAGATGCACGTCACCTTTCAATGTGGCTTCATTTTTTAATTCGCCATTTAACAATGTCGGCAACGAAAAAGCAGGAAAAGGCTTATCCACCAAAGCAGAGGGCACATCTTTAGGGTCAAGATACAGTCCGCGCCACAATAACAAACCTAGCAAGGTAAAAATAATAAACGGTATAAAAAGCGTCCAACGTTTCATAACATTCCCCTTATTTAGCCAGTCGACGTGATAATCGATAACGTTTATCACACACAGCTAAGACGCCACCTAATGCCATGAAGATGGCACCGAGCCACAACCAACGCACATAAGGTTTGTAATGAATACGAATAGCCCAAGCATTACCTTCTAATGGCTCGCCCAGAGCCACATATAAATCACGGAACAAGCCCGCATCGATGTCCGCTTCGGTCATAATGTTACGCTGCACTTTATAGTGACGCTTTTGTGGTTTCATGGTGGTGTAGTATTCATCGTTATAAAACACACGAATCTGACCTTCGTCGGCAATAAAGTTTGGCCCTTGTACTTTTTTCACACCATCAAACACAAAGTGATAACCAGACGCATCCACTGTATCTCCTGGTACCACACGCACGTCATGTTCTTGTGTGTAATTACTAACAATACAAATACCCATAGCCGTGACTGCTACACCCATGTGCGCAATCACCATACCGTAGTAACTTAAACTCAACTTTTTGATGCCAGCGATCATGCCTTGCTTGGATTGAATTTTGCGATACACATCCAACAACGTACTGCTAATCACCCAAGCACTTAACGCCACACCCACAATAATTTGCCAAGTTACTTTCACTTGATAAACAAATGGGAATACAACGGCCAAGATCACGGTAAAAATTGCCGCTGGCCATAACTGAGCGGCTAACCATTTCGCATCGGTTTGTTTCCAACGACTAATAAATCCAAGGCTAATAAACAACACCAGCACAGACATAATAGGTACAAAGAACATGTTGAAGAACGGTGCACCCACACTGATTTTTTGACCATAGAAGTAATCCACTACCATAGGATACAAGGTACCCAATAGCACCATGGATGCGGTCACTACCAGCAACACGTTGTTTAATAATAAAAAGCTTTCTTTACTCACTGCGGCAAATTTAACTCGTGCCACCACTGTAGGGGCCTTCAATGCATAAATCAGTAGCGAGCCACCAATACACACGATTAATAACGCCAAAATAAACAAACCACGATCAGGGTCACTGGCAAACGCATGCACGCTATTAAGCACGCCAGAACGAACTAAGAAGGTACCCAACAAGCTCAAACTAAAAGCAAAAATAGCGAGTAATACTGTCCAGCTTTTAAAGGCACCGCGCTTTTCTGTTACCGCTAACGAGTGAATTAACGCAGTTCCCACTAACCAAGGCATGAAGGAGGCATTTTCCACTGGGTCCCAAAACCACCAGCCGCCCCAGCCTAGTTCGTAATACGCCCACCAACTACCAAGGGCAATACCAATGGTTAGAAATGACCAAGCAACGGTTGTCCAAGGACGAGACCAACGGGCCCATGCAGCATCCAACTGACCGCTTAACAATGCCGCAATCGCAAATGCAAAGGCCACAGAAAAACCCACATAACCCATGTACAACATGGGCGGATGCACAATCAAACCAAAGTCTTGTAATAGTGGATTTAAGTCTTGTCCATCAAGGGGAATATTCGGCAGTACACGTTCAAACGGGTTAGACGTGAACAACATGAATAATAAAAAGCCAATGCTAATTAAACCCATAATGGCCAATACGCGAGCCAGAATATCGATAGGCAAATTACGCGAGAAAATGCTTACGGCAACCGTCCAAACACTTAGCAATAAAACCCATAGCAATAGCGAGCCTTCATGGGAGCCCCACACGGCGCTGATTTTATATTGCACCGGCAATAAACTATTTGAGTTATTCGCAACGTACGCCACAGAAAAATCGTCTTGGACAAAGCTGATAGCAAGGGCTAAAAAAGACAGTGTTAAAAACACGAGCTGCCCCCAACTTAATGGACGGCTCATGACCATCCATTGGGTGCGGCCAAGATGTGTGCCCATCAGTGGGATGACGGCTTGTAAGCAAGCAAAAACCAGCGCTAATATCAGCGCGAAATGACCTAACTCAGGAAGCATATTCGTCTCTCTTATTAATAGCGGGCGCTTTTAACGTCTTCGGTACCCTTGCTATGGGCTTTTTCTAACGCATCCGCCACTTCAGGAGGCATGTAGTTCTCATCGTGTTTTGCTAACACTTCAGAAGCAATGAACACACGTTTTTCATTTAGCTGACCCAAGGCCACGATACCCTGACCTTCACGAAATAGATCAGGCAGAATACCCTCATATTCGATGGCCACAATATCTTTGCCATCGGTCACTTCAAAACGTACAGTCAAACCGTCTTCGGCACGGCTCACACTGCCTTCTACAACCATACCGCCCGCACGAATGGTGCGATTCACAGGGGCTTCGCCCGCTGCTATTTGTTGCGGGGTATAAAACAAATTAATGTTTTCTTTAAGCGCCACCAGCATCAAGGTTACGGCTAACGCAATGCCGCCAAGCATAAATAAAATAATAAAAAGTTTTTGCTTACGTTGTGGATGCATTACTTCTGCTCCCGGCGCATTTGGCGCTCAATATCTTTAATGACTTTTTTTCGAGTTAACATTGGGCTGATAAAATTTTGTGCAATGATTAAGGCCGATAGGCCATAACTTAACCACACAAACACACCATGACCGCCCATGTTGAATAATTCTGTGAAGCTATCAAAAAACATCAGTGATTGGCTCCCGTGCTAAGAATGCGTTGAACCCATTTAGTTCGACGTTCACGCCATAAAATTTCATTTCGTGTACGCGCAAATACCCAAACCGCAAACCAGCAATAAAATCCGATAATGGTTAATACCAATGGGATAAACATTTCAGGTGCCATGGTAGGCTTTTTGGTTAAAGTAATGGTGGCGGGTTGATGCAGGGTATTCCACCACTCCACACTGTATTTAATGATAGGAATATTGATGCTGCCAACTAAGGCTAAAACCGCAGCAGCTTTGTTGGCCATTTCTTCATTTTCGATGGCGTTATAAATCGCAATAACGCCCATATATAAAAACAGTAAAATCAGCATAGAAGTGAGTCGAGCATCCCAAACCCACCAAGTGCCCCAAGTGGGTTTACCCCAGATGGCACCGGTTAATAAAGCCATGACAGCCAAACCGGCCCCTATGGGCGCGATGGTTTTACCCACCACAAACGATATCTTCATTTTCCAAACAAGGCCAACTAAACCGGCGACGGCCATCATCACATAGGCGCTTTGGCTAAGTAGAGCGGCAGGTACATGGATATAAATAATACGAAAGCTATTGCCCTGCAAATAATCCGCCGGAGCAAATGCCAATCCCCACACAATACCCACTAACATCAATGCAGAGCCGATCCATAAAAACCAAGGGGACCAGCGAGAAGTGAGTTCATAGAACCACTTAGGTGATCCTAATTGATGATAGAGTCTTTTAAGAGCAGACCACATACAAACGACCTTAATGCATAAAATTCGATTAGCGAGCGATGGATATTTTCAATGCCGCACTACTTGCCAGCGGAGCCAATACCAACATCAATGCTAAATAGGCCCCTAGAAAAGCCAGGTGCCCAGTGTAACTATTGCCATCGATACCTGCCTGAACAGAGCTCGCCGCAAAAATCAAAACAGGTATATACAAGGGTAAAATCAACAATGGCATCAACATGCCACCCTTTTTCAATCCAACGGTTAATCCCGCACCAATGGATCCTAATAAACTAAGCGTGGGTGTACCTAATAATAAACTCAGAATCAAAGGCGCAAAGCCCCCTTCCGGTAACGCCAACATCACCCCTAATAATGGCGCCACTATGGTTAATGGCACGCCAGCTACCATCCAATGCAGCGCTGTTTTAACCATAACAAATAATAATGCGGGCTGAGGTTGAAGCAGCATTTGCTCCAAACTGCCATCTTCGTAGTCGCTCTTAAACATCAAATCTAACGATAATAAAGTGGCCAACAACGCCCCGACCCAGATGATGCCCGCTGCAATTAATCCTAAAAATTTAGGATCCGGTGTCACCGCCAGCGGGAATAAACTGGCCACCATCAAAAAGAACATCAACGGGTTTAATAACTCACCACGATTACGAAACGCGATAAGTAGGTCCCGCTTAAACAATGCCAACAAAGGGGAGTTAGTCATCAAAGTCTCCCCGTGGTTCCACTTTTTTACCTAATTCTAATTCCAACACATCAACTGCTAACTGATGGTGGGTCGTGAGGATGACTAAACCACCATTTTGAGCATGCTCAATAATGCGCGCCTCCAGCTGTGCCACACCGTCTTTGTCGATGGCAGTGAAAGGCTCATCCAAGATCCAAATAGCTTTATTTTGCAAATACAGGCGAGCCAGAGCCACTCGCCTTTGCTGCCCAGCAGATAATCCTTGGGACAATACATCCTCAAATCCGCGCAGCCCAACTTGTTCAAGTGCTGAATAAATGGCCTCTTTCGCGGCATCTGGACACAACCATCTTAAGTTCTCTTCTGGGGTTAAGCTGGCTTTGATGCCCACCTGATGCCCTAGATATAAAAGCTGATCACGAAACTCGTATCGACCTTTAGCCATAGGTTGGCCATTGAAGAACAACTCACCTTCATATGAAGCACTTAAACCCAAAAGGATACGAATTAGGCTACTTTTACCGGCTCCATTTGGCCCCGAAATACGCACGATTTGCCCCGAATCCCAAGCAAAATCCAATTGACTAAATAACACCCGATCGTCGCGCTCACACCATAGCCCCTGTCCACTGAGCAGAGCAGCAGCGGCTTGAGGTTGATTATTTGCTTGGCTATGGGTCACACCAACTCCTATTCAGTGGGGATTTTGACCGCCACATCTATACTGAAACACAGAATCTCTCAAAACATTCACCGTTTGGCCGATACACATGATAAACAAGCCAATCGAGTATGCGCGTGGCATTATATACAAAATGGCAGGCTTTGACGGCAGAAACCGCAATTATTGAAGGTTTGATGAAATTACCAACGGATATTCACCTAGGTGGCAAATTTAGCTCCCCCTCTGCCACACCCGATAACGGTGGAACCCGGGCTGCCAGTGCCTCACAAACAACGTCTCTGCCACGCCCTATTCAAACACTGATTCACACCTGGGCCAAAGTGGAATCCAGCCAAGCCCTTTCTCCACAACAAAATCAACAGGTGTTATCGCAATTAGCGCTCTTAAGCGGTGCCCAACCCAATCAAAATCCTGCCACCTCCGGCATCAGCGAACGCCTAAACTTAAGCCAGCTAGCAAAAACCATTACCAGTGAAAATCCCTTACCACCCAAATTGACGCTAGCATTGATCAAACTGACCACAGTCAACGGCCCATTAAGCATATTATCTGAACGCAATTTACCTCCCAATACCGAGGTGTATTTGACTCAAGCCCCTTCTGGTAAGCTGCAAATACAAACACCTAAGGTGACACCGCAATTAGAGCAATTTCGCAATCAATTTATCGCGCGCCAGTTTACCCCTTCTCCCATTGCGCTTATTGATAATCGTCAAGCTTTCACCATCCAGAACCCTACAGCTAATCAAGTTGGTGCTTTTACATTTGGCACACCACTACCCAGCTCAACCCTACAATCTAATTCGCCCTTGACTCCTAATATCATTCAGCAGGCCTTTCAAAACAGTGGTCAAAATCTAGAATCACAATTACGCAACACCATCGAAAAACTCATCAACGCGCCTGCAAAAAATCACGCTTCACAAACTCAGCCCATTATTGAGCCTAACATTTCGCAGAAATTACAGAAGGTGGAGCAGCAAATCCAAAAATGGGTACAGCAATTTCAGCAAAATTTTAAAGCATCTAATCAGGCTCAAACACAGCAGCCAGTATCAAACTCAACATTACAACATGGCAATACTGTTCAAGCGGATTCAACCAACAATAAAGAATCAAGCATGCCACCAAAAACCGTATTACCAACGATTGATTCATTGTTGATAAATAAACTCACCCAGTCTCAGAGTAAAACAGGCGAAGCGCTTAACCCATTACTACAAGGTGTTTCTCAAGATCACAAAGTTTGGTTACTGCAAAGTCAGCAGCAACTAATTAACGCTTTAAAAGAGAGATTGCTAGCTAAAGGCGATCAAATGATTCCAAACTGGTCTAATCACCCCTCCGTGGCAACCAGTGTCAAAACCTTTCAAGACTTGTCTCAATGGCTCACCCTTTTGATGCTACCCAAACAACCTCAGGTTAATGAACTATCGGTTTGGCCAAAGAATTTAAGCGTGCAACCTCAACTGCAACAAACACTTATGAGTCTGCTGAATAGCTTAAATACGGAAGGCAGCGCTAAAGATGAAATCCAACTATTACGACAACTACTCAATATCAATCAAAGTCTAACAAAAATCACGCATGATCAAATTCAAAATCGAATTTGGCAAGGTCAACCAGACAATACTCAATTTCAATTATCCTTGCCCTATATTCACCAGCAACAAATTCAATGGTGTGATTTAGAATGCCAACAAGACACAAAAAATCAATCAGCCAGCGAAAAAATAAATGGCTGGCATCTTATTTTACGCTTTGCACAAACCACACCCGAAGCGTTTGCCATTGAAAGCTACCTCAAGCAATCCCAAGTGACACTCACTCTTTGGGCAAATGAAACAGAGCAGCTCAAACGCTTACATGAAAATATTCCATTAATAAAACAAAAGTTAGAAAAAGCAGGCTTTAATGTGGATCAGATCAGTTCAAAACATGGCAAGCCCAAACCGATGCATCAACCTATCCAACAATCTCTGATTGATGTTCGCACCTAATGGAGCTGCTGCATGAGTGAGACGATAAGTAATAAAGAAATTGAAGAAGCTCTAGCACTGTTTTATGACGGTGGCGAAGCCCCTGTTATCAGCGAGCGACAATTTGGCGAGCACGCCAACGCACTGGTTGCCTTAGCGCAAGAAGCTGGCATTCCTGTATACGAGAACCCAGAGTTACTTCATCAATTGAGCACATTAAACATAGGTGACAACATCCCACCTGAGCTTTATCGCTTGGTAGCTGAAATACTCGCTTTTGCATTTTATATGCAGGGAAAAGCCCCAACAGGGTATGAATCTATATAAGCAGGCACAAAAAAAGCCGATCGTGATCGGCTTTTTTGTACTAATAGCAGTTATTCTACCACTAGCATGTTTGCTGTGGCGGTGAACACATTCCAGCATCCGTCGCCCATGGCACCTTGTTGTTCTATTTTCACATCACTAATGGCATTGGCCCCCAAGCGATAAGCTTCCGCCTTCATGTCTACCAAAAGAGTTTTTTCTTCAGGGGCTTCACTAAACATAGAACTTTGACAACGCTTAGACGTCACCACACCTAAAGAGTTGCTTGTAGCCGGTTGGCTTGGCAATACTTTCACCTTGCTATCAGCCATACGCTTATCACGCAGGCTTAAATGGCTTAAGTCATTCCCTTCGATCGCCCCTGGCATTGAGCTACAGCCCACTAAGGCCATGAATATCATCATTAGGATTGGGTTTTTATGAGAAAGAACGAGAGATTTCATTATTATTATTTTTAAGTTATGAGTGATGCCTCTAGATTAACAGGCAATCCTTATACAGAGAAGTCAGCGCATGACCTCGAACTGCGCCATATTCGCGTCAACTTGCGCCATCTCACACTCTACCTTACTGACTTTAGCCAACATGGGCCCTTTTTCACACCAGCTCAGTAACTGCTCCAGTTCTTGGGATGAACCTTGAGCCAGAATTTCCACACGACCATCTTCTAGATTGCGTACCCAACCGGCCAATCCTAAGGTTTGTGCTTTTTTCACTGTTGATGCTCGGTAATACACACCTTGAACCTTACCGGATACCAGAACATGGTACGCTTGTAATTGATCTTGCCCCATGTCACCTCCCTTTTCACCTTAGCAGCAATATAGGACGCCTTAGATTCCCACGTCAAACACCTGTGCAATTAATTAACCCACCGATTAAACACCTACAAAAAATAGGTTTTTAGTTTTCCAAACCGCAAAAGTGGGCGCACTAAGAAATGACATGATCATTGTTAAGCTTGAACACAAACATAATAAAACTTACAACCCCTACAAAAATCCGCACCAAAATGAAAATTGCTCACATTTTTCCTGCCTTTAATAGGGGCAAATTATTGATTTTATTCACAAAAAATCAAATCCAATCCCGCCTTCTATACCCTAGGGGTTATATCTTTTTCACCTCACCCCAAAGGATAATCTTTTTTATTTCTCACTCGTAAAAGACCATTCCTAAGTGGCGCAGTTTTTACACTCAATGATCAACTTTAAAACCATTAACTGAGACTCACATGAAGCAATCAATTAGGCTACTGGCATCCCTGATGCTCATAACCTGCTTTTTCGCAGGAAACGCACACAGTGCGCCACAAACGTTACGCGTACTAAACTGGGGTGAATACATCGACCCTGACGTACTAAAAGAATTTGAACAAGCCAATAACGTCACTATCGAATACGCCGAGTTCAATAGCGTTGATGAATTCTCTGAAATGTTCTTCAACCCAAATAACAAATACGATGTTATTTTCCCAGCCTCAGCCATGATCCGCATCATGGCGGAAAACGATCTGATTATTCCGCTTGATAAAAAACGCTTCACAAATTTCAGCAGCTTAAACTCTGTCGTCATGCAAGGCTTAGAACTACTGGATAACGGCAACGTTTATTCCATTCCTTATATGTGGGGTACAACCGGCATCGGCTTAAATGTAAATGCAGTTAAGAAGTTAGGCATCGATCCAGGCAATCATTCTTGGGGCCTATTGTTTGATAGCGCTTATCGTAAAAAGCTTAAACAATGTGGTATTGGCTTAGTTAACGAGCGCGATGAGATTTTCGCCGCTGCCCTTAAATATCTTGGTTATTCCGTTAACACCAGCTCAAAAGCCGAATTGGAAGCAGCGGGCTTACTGTTAAAAGAAACCATCGCGGATATTAACTACCTGCACACTACGCAATATACAGACGACCTTAAAGACAACAAGATCTGCCTAGGTGTTGGCTATTCGGGTGATATCTTGACGGAAGTGGCGGAAAACCAAAACCTTGAATACATCATCCCAAAAGAAGGGGCCGCCATGTGGATCGATATTATGGCCATCCCTAAAAATGCACCCAATCAAGATTTAGCTTATACCTTCATTGATTACATGATGTCAGCCAAGGTTTCAGCACGTAACTCAAACTACACGGCGTACCCAACGCCTATGCTGGACGCACAACAGTTTGTCGACTCTGAAATTTTGAACGACCCAACTATTTACCCAAATGCCCAAACACTTGCCAGCCTTCAAATGATGGCGCCAAAAGAGCGTAAAACCAATCGCATCAAGCATCGCCTATGGGTGAAAGCCATCTGCCAAAACGGTAAATGGTGCAGCGTGCCAATGCAGAGCATGTTCTAAGACCCTTACCTAAGCCAGCCGACTTGCGCAAAGCACCGGCTGGCTTGACCTAAAGCAATATCCCTTTTTTCTTGCCTGCTAGCATACTCGCATTCATTTAGTAGTAGCAGGCAAGCCATGACAACAGCATCAACCTCAAAATGGCCAACCCTTAAGTGGGATGTGGATCTTATTAAGCGACACGACAAGTCCGGCCCCCGCTATACCTCTTACCCCACGGCGGTGCAGTTTCACCCTAATTTTAGCGTGTCTGACTACGAGCAAGCTCGCTTGAACAGCGACAAACAAGACCAAGGGCTATCTGTTTATATTCACATCCCATTTTGTGCCCATGTTTGCTATTACTGTGCCTGCAATAAAGTCATCACCAAACGTCGAGAAAAAGCCGAACCGTATTTAGAAGCTCTCTTTAAGGAAATTGAAATTCGCGCTGCTGGCTATGACGCAACCCGAACGGTAGATCAATTACATTTTGGTGGCGGTACTCCCACATTTTTAAGCAACGAGCAAATGACTCGTCTGATGTTTAAATTAAGAGAACACTTCAATTTATCTCAAGAGGATGATCGAGATTTCTCCATTGAAATCGACCCAAGAGAATTGCAAGAAGATACGCTTTCTCACCTAAGTTCATTGGGGTTTAATCGCGTAAGCCTAGGGGTACAAGATGTGGACCCACTGGTTCAGCAAGCGGTCAATCGCATTCAACCACTAAAAATGACCACGCATACTTTGCAGCAGGCTCGTGATCTAGGTTACAAATCAATTAATATTGATCTGATCTATGGCCTACCAAAACAGACACGAACCAGCTTTCGTAAAACCCTACAACACATCATTGATTTAAGCCCAGATCGCATCTCGGTATTTAACTACGCGCACCTGCCTGAGCGCTTCAAACCACAACGTCGCATCAATACACAAGAATTACCCAACCCAGAAGAAAAGCTCACCATGCTGCAAGACAGCATTCAAATGCTCACTCAAGCTGGCTATTTATATATTGGCATGGATCATTTTGCCAAACCACAAGATAGCCTTGCCCAGGCACAAATTGCAGGAAAACTACACCGTAATTTCCAGGGCTACACCACCCACGAAGATTGCGACCTTGTGGCACTGGGCGTGTCTTCTATCAGCCAAATTGGCAATACCTTCATGCAAAATGCCGTGGATATTGAAGACTACCAACAATCGCTGGCAAATAATAAACTTCCGATTCGCAAAGGCGTCGCTTTGACACAAGAAGATAAACTTCGTCAGGCTGTTATCAAACAACTTATCTGCCACTTCAATTTAAATTTTGATTGGGTACAGCAAACCTTTGGCATTAACCCGCAAGAGCACTTCGCTGAAGAGCTGATGGCGCTCAGCAGCTTTAAAAAAGACGGTCTTTTAAGTGTTACAGAGGATGGCATTCAGGTGCATGACAAAGGCATCTTGTTAATCCGCAGTATCTGCATGGTATTCGACGAATACTTAAAACAGTCTCAAACCATACGTTTCAGCAAAGTCATCTAATCTCTCCCAAACTGGCAGTGACTTCCCCACTGCCGGTTTTCAACCTAAACCAGCTTTGCCCACCACCCAAAAGCCTCTCAAGCCCGTTAAGTTTGACAGCCGCACTCTTGAATACTGATCGACTCAATTCTCTTTTAATCCACTTATAAAGATAACGGTATAAATCATTTAAGAGAACACTTGTTAATCCACAAAAGTCCATTTATGACCAATAATTATGGCCAATTTCTGCCAAATCACTTTACCATCTGATTTTTTCAGCATACACTTGTTCACTCAAATTATCTGGAGTCATCTAATGGCATCGACATTGAGTCAAGCAGGCAAGGCGTGGTCATGGTTCATCGGTAGTCTTACCAACCACAAAAGCATGGCTGCTTATTTTGAACCCATCATCCAAGGGGTACTGCCCGCGTGGCGTAGCGACAAAATTCGTACACAAGTGCGTGAAATTCGCTATGAAAACGCCGATATGTTCACCCTAGTGTTAAAGCCCAGCAAGCAGTGGCAAGGGTTTTCCGCGGGACAGTACATAGAACTTACGGTGCAAAAAGACGGTGCCTGGATAAGTCGCTTCTTTAGTATTTCTTCTAGTCCGACCTATTTCCAACGCACTGGACTTATTGAGTTAAGTATTCGAATTCAAGAAAAGGGACGCATCACCCCTTGGTTACCGCAAGCATTGCACAAAGGTGAGTTTGTCAATATCTCCCCTGCCCTGGGCGACTTCACTCTAGATTCAAAACCTGCAAGCGTATGTTTTATTGCAGGTGGTAGCGGTATCACGCCATTTCGCTCTATGTTGCAAAATATCCAGCTAGAACAAACCCAGTCTAAGCAAGCCATCACGCTGATGTATTACGCGCGCAGCGCTCAACATTTCGCGTTTGCAGATGATTTTGAGCAATTAGCAGCACAGCATTCCAATATCACTCTGAAACTGATCAATAGTGAAATCGATGGCAATATCTCTTCCAATCATTTGGAGTATTTTAGCCAAGCCAATAAAGACACCCATTTTTATGTGTGCGGCCCGAGCCCAATGATTCAAAGCGCTCGCCAATTGTTAAAAGAGCGTAATTATCCTGATGACCAAGTTCACTATGAGTTCTTTGGGCCAGAACCCATTCATACCGATATTCAAACGGATGCGACACAAGTGTTATTCGCCCGTTCGCACAAACAAGTTTCCAGCACACAAAACTCACAGCAAACTTTGTTAGAGCTCGCCGAAAGTCACGATTTAAAACCCGTAAGCGGGTGTCGTATGGGTGTATGCCACCAATGTATTTGCCAAAAACAAAGTGGCGTGGTGTACAACACTAAAACCAAAACTTACAGCGATACAGGCGCACAAGAGATTCAGCTATGTGTCAGTCTTCCCATTAACGATGTGGTTTTAGATTTATAGGAGCCCAAATATATGAACATGTCTGCACAAGCGGTCCCTACATTAAAGACCAGCAGTGATAAACCGAACACCCAAGCACTGGATCAATTCGCGACAGAACTGAACCAGTTACGCGAACGCACCATGGCTAAAGTTGGAAAAAATGATGCTAACTACATCCGTAATTTAATTCGCATTCAGCGTTTAGGCGATATAGCAGGACGCGTACTAATCGTACTGGGCTTTTTACATCCTGCTTACTGGGTTCTAGGCGTATTGGCTCTTGGTATCGCTAAAATTTTGGACAACATGGAAATTGGTCATAATGTCATGCACGGTCAATACGATTGGATGAATGACCCAAACATCAACAGTCGCACTTTCGAATGGGATAACGCCGGTGATAGCGCATCATGGAAGCGTTATCACAACCATGAGCATCACACCTATACCAATATTATTGGTAAAGATCGTGACTTCGGATACGGCTTATTACGTTTAAGTGATGACATTCGCTGGAAACCAAAAAATGTTTGGCAGTTCTTCACCTACATTGCCCTGTGCTTAAATTTCCAATGGGGTGTGGCCTATCACGAACTGGCTGGCGAGCGAGTTTTCATGGGGAAACAACGTAAATCTAGCAAGCTACCCATTACCAAGGAAGAATTGAAATTTGCATTCTTTAATAAAGCAGCCAAACAGCTATTTAAAGATTATGTGTTTTATCCACTTATTTGCTTTCCTGTTTTCTGGCAAGTATTGGCAGGCAACTTCGTGGCGAACTTAATTCGTGACATCTGGACCAACACCATTATTTTCTGCGGCCACTTTACGCAAGACATTCATACATTCAAGGC
>JABXIK010000031.1 GCA_013373125.1 Gammaproteobacteria bacterium
GAAATTGCTGCAACAGTGTGAGCAATACCACGCCGATATCATGATAAAAATCGTCTATGTTGACATCATTCATAACAAAAATTATTGGCTGTAGTGTTCGAAGAATCGACCCATCTTACCAATTGCGTCAGATAAATCATCCACACGAGGTAAAAATACCAAACGGAAATGATCTGGCTCTGGCCAGTTAAATGCGCGACCATGAACAATCAATATCTTTTGTTGTTCTAATAAATCTAGCACCATTTTTTCATCGTTCTTGATGTTGAATTTCTTCTGATCCATTTTTACAAAGCTGTAAAGCGCACCTTGAGGTTTGGTACAGCTTAGACCTGGAATATCATTGATCATGTCATAGGCGGTATTGCGTTGTTCATAGATGCGACCGCCAGGACGAATTAAATCCTCAATGCTTTGGTATCCACCTAGTGCAGTTTGAATAGCGTATTGAGCGGGTACATTGGCACATAAACGCATGCTGGCCAGCATATCCAAGCCTTCTAGGTAATCTTTTGCCTTATGCTTAGCACCTGACACCACTAACCAGCCGCTTCTAAAACCAGCCAAGCGATAGGTTTTGGATAGGCCATTAAAAGTGATGATAAGCAAATCATCGGCAAGTGATGCAGTAGAGACATGTTCCACTTCATCAAAAATGATTTTGTCGTAAATCTCGTCAGAGAATACAACCAAGTTGTGTTGGCGAGCCACTTCTAGCATTTGCAGAAGCACTTCTTTTGGATACAAGGCACCGGTTGGGTTGTTAGGGTTAATTAGGACCATAGCCTTTGTATTTGGCGTGATCTTTTTCTTAATATCCTCAATGTCCGGATACCAGTTAGAAGCTTCGTCGCAGCGATAGTGCACAGGGGTGCCGCCCGCTAAGCTTGCTGCACCTGTCCATAATGGATAGTCAGGGGCTGGGATGAGGATTTCATCACCATTGTTGATCAGACCTTGAAGTGCCATTACGATCAACTCGCTCACACCGTTGCCAAGGTAAATATCTTCGATTTCAACACCCTGAATGCCTTTTTGTTGGCAATACTGCATCACAGCTTTACGCGCGGAATAAACCCCTTTACTGTCGCTGTAACCTTGGGCATTAGGGAGCTGATGGATAACATCTTGTAGAATTTCATCCGGTGCATTCAGTTCAAACGGGGCCGGGTTACCGATATTCAGCTTTAAGATACGATGACCTTCGTCTTCCATACGCTTCGCGGCTGCTAATACAGGTCCACGGATATCGTAAAAGACATTGGCAAGCTTGTTAGATTTATGCAATTCGTGCATGAATGACCCCGGTGCTGCATGAATCTGTTAGGCAGCAATTGACGTAAAAAGAGGTGGGATGATACCTAGCTTTTGGCAAGGCTCCAATCTTTACAATAGGCTTTCTTATTGAAAGTAGTGACTTTTTTAGGTGATTTAATGGAAAAGATAACGAAAACAGCCCAGCAATGGCGAGATCAACTAGATGAAGAGACTTATCGCATCACACGAGAAAAGGGCACAGAGAGAGCATTCACCGGCGCACTCTATAACAATCACAAAACAGGTACCTATAAATGCGTGTGTTGTGGCGAGGCTTTATTTGATTCGGATACAAAATATGATAGCGGTTCAGGCTGGCCTAGCTTCTACGCCCCTGTGTCAGAAGAGATTATCGATGAGCATGCAGATAGCAGTTTAATGATGCAGCGTGTGGAGATCGTGTGTGCCCGTTGCGATAGTCATCTTGGTCATGTGTTCCCAGATGGTCCGCAACCCACGGGTTTAAGGTACTGCGTTAACAGTGCATCGCTGACATTTGAAGAGAAAAAATGAAAGATTTTGATTGGTTAGTTCAGCGAGCAGAAGAACTGAAAGGGCCCAATTTTAAAACACTATTACCGAATGCTTTGGATGCGAGAGCCTTATCCGCAAGAGATGATGCGTTTTATTTATCATTAATTGGATTACGTATTTTTCGCGCCGGGCTTAAACACAGTGTTGTGGACGATAAGTGGCCCATGTTTGAGCAGGCCTTTAAAGGATTTGAGCCGGCTTATGTGGCTGCATTAAGTGATGAAGCGTTGGAAGCCCATATGCTGCAACCGGGATTGATTAAGCATTGGGGGAAAATGAAAGCTCTTAGAACCAACGGTGCTTGGCTAATGGAATTGCGTCGAGAGGCTAACGGGTTTGGAGATTACATCGCGAATTGGCCGGTAACCGATATTGTTAGCCTTTGGATGGAAATGAAAAAGAAAGGGGCGCAGTTAGGTGGTCGCAGTGCCCAAGCGGTATTGCGTATGTCGGGTAAAGATACTTTCATGTTGAGCGAAGACGTTATGGTGCAACTACGGGCACAGGGCATAGTGGACAGGGTAGAGAATAGCACCGCCAAGCGCGATCTGCTGGCCATTCAGGAGGCCTTCAATACTTGGCATGAGCAATCCGGCTGGCCCATGAGTCACTTATCTCGGATGTTGTCGTTCACATAAATGGATAACCCCTGTTTATTTACTAGACAGGTTACCTTTAATTCGCTAAATTAATTGTGCACAATATAATTTTGTAAAATTAATGGCCGAAAGGGGAGACTTATGACGGTATATGACTTTAATGCAGTGGATATTCAAGGCAATGAGCGAGCGTTGTCGGACTTTAAGGGCAAGGTTTTACTGATTGTGAATACTGCCAGTAAATGTGGCTTTACCCCACAGTTCGAAGGCCTTGAGGTCATGTATAAAAACTTGCACGACAAGGGCCTAGAGGTATTAGGGTTTCCTTGTAATCAGTTTGCCCAGCAAGACAAGGGTAGTGATAGCGAGATCGCGGGTTTTTGCATGAAGAATTATGGTGTGAGCTTTCCCATGTTTTCTAAGATTGATGTGAATGGAGATAATGCCCATCCCCTTTACCAGTACTTAAAGAAAGAAGCTCGCGGCATATTAGGAACACAGAAAATCAAATGGAACTTCACTAAGTTTTTAATTAACCAGCAAGGTGAAGTGGTGAAACGCTTTGCGCCAACGACAAAACCAGAAGATATAACAAAGCATGTCGAAGCATTATTATCGGTTTAATTGTTGATGGTATTTGACCCTAGTGAATTGAGAGGGTAATTTGCCAATCTAAAGGTTTAAGGTAGAGGCAAGATGGATAAGGCAGCGGATGAATTACTGAAGTTAGATAATCAGTTGTGCTTTCAACTGTATAGCGCGTCTCGCTTATTAACCAAGCTTTATCAGCCTCTACTAAAACCTTTGGATCTGACATACCCGCAATATCTCGTTATGCTGGTATTGTGGGAGGTGCCCATTGGGCATCGCTTTACGGTAACTCAGCTTGGTGAGCGCCTTAAACTAGATAGTGGAACTCTTACACCGCTGTTAAAGCGTTTAGAAGCTAAGCGCTTAATTCAACGTCAACGCAGTCACGATGATGAACGCCAAGTATTGGTTCGATTATCGGCATTGGGAGAGTCATTAAAGCAGCAGGCGAAGCGTGTACCTGAAAAGCTGCTTTGTGAGGCTGGCGTGAAGTCGGAAGATGTTGTGGTGATGCGTGAAATGCTTAAGCAGTTATTTGCCGCTTTTCCTGATCAGTCGTAAATATTCTTTTTACTCTCCCAGGCTTCGTCTTCTTGGATTTTATCCACGCCTGAAGCCAGCTTATTAGCTGATGCTTCATTGGCTCGTTTGCGCTCTGCCAATAATTTCTTCTCAATATCTTTAATGCGCTTTTCTACTTCATCTTTCAGTTCGGTTAAATATTGTTTGATTGGGCTTTTTACCACCAATCCCAATGTCACTTTAAATTTACCAAGGGCAGGGCGCAGTTTTTGGGTGCGGTAGCTCTCCATGGCTAAATAATAATTCATATCAATAACCGTACGTTGCATGGCGATTTTTAGGTTTTTCACCACGCGTGTGCCATGGGCTTTTGGAATCAGGCCTGCTTTCACAGACTTTACGATTTGCTCATGTAGGAACTTCACCATTTGGCGAATTTCATGGGCTTTATCGGGGTGGTCAATCTTGCCGCGTTTTTTCAAGCGCTTGGTGCTGTCTTCTTTGACCTCTAGGGTTTTTTCCAATTGCACTTCCATTTCGTGGTAAAGCGCATTTAGGCCTTGATTGTCTTGGCCGATCTCAAGCACTTTTGCTATAAGCTGCATAGTGCGCTTCAGAACGAAGATGCGGGTAGGGACGTCGAAATAGACGCTCGGAATCACAGCCATAGAGTTTTGCATGCGCCGAAGATCATCATGTAAATCGACCAGCTCACGGGCCTTTTCAATCCGGCGCTTATCTATGTAGCCTTTAATAAAGATGCTGCACACTAAGGTGACTACAAGCAGCGTCCCAACTATAAAGAGTGAATCCATTGCAGCTTCATTTGTCCTTTCGATATATTCAGTGTAGACCGTATTTTCAAAGTTTTTTGTAAGAAAAAACTTGACGTATTTCAATAAGATACATAGAATGCGCGCCACATCAGACGTGACTGACGTCTTATGTCTTGTGTCCCGTTCGTCTAGAGGCCTAGGACACCGCCCTTTCACGGCGGTAACAGGGGTTCGACTCCCCTACGGGATACCA
>JABXIK010000096.1 GCA_013373125.1 Gammaproteobacteria bacterium
AATACAAAGCCTTTAATTATTGTAGGTACTGCCAGTGTGGTGAAATTGGTATACACGACGGATTCAAAATCCGTTGCCTTCGGGCGTGGCGGTTCGAGTCCGCCCACTGGTACCATGAATTCTAAAAAGCCCAAATCGTTTTACACGACTTGGGCTTTTTTTATGCCTGACTAAAACCAAAAAAGCCTAACGTTTTAGGTTAGGCTTTCTGATAAGAGCGTAAATTAACCTAAGCGTTAAAAACCGCTCAGGGACACACTCACCTCTTTATGTTGTAGCTCTTTGGCGATTTTGTTTTTCGTGGCGTAAACCAAAAAATGCGCGCTTTGGTCACCGTAGTTCACCACACTGTCTTCCACAAATTCCCATTTCTCTTTTGCTGCTGTAATTTGCTTACTGCGAGCCGGATGGGCTTTGGCTAGATCATCCATACGTTGTTTGAATTTTTTACTGGCCGCTTTGGGTTCGAGTTTTTCGATATCTTGTGGAGAGAGAGAAATCGTACCATTGTAACTACTGGCCACATCAAAAAAGCGTGCGGTAATGGCTTGCATCTCTACTTGGGCTACCAGGGGTTGGTATTGCGCCTGTTGATAAACCGCTTGGTTTTCGATGTATTGAAATAGATCCGAAAGATAAGCACGGGCTTCACGACGAATGGCTGAATCCACATCCCAATCGTACTCGGGACTGTATTCGGCTTTTAAATCATTAACAAAACTATTCCAACGTTGCGCCCAATGATCAGCCATCTCCCCTTTTTGTTCTTGATAGATTTTGATACTGGCCGAGGCTTGTTTTTTGTAAGTATCGAGATCGGATTGATATTTGGGCGATCCCTGCGAAAGGGCTTTCATGTACATGGCACTCATGGCCTGACTGGCAGCTTGAGCATGTTGCAGGAGTTGCGGATTGGCATTCGCTGTTTGCATGACCATGCTGAAAAACAACACATAGCACATCCGTTTAGCTAAGAACGTCATAATCTTCTCTTATTATTTTTAGAATGATTGAACGAAATGGCCGAACAGGGTAATGCCATTATTCACACTTTTCATGGCACTAAAGAGTGATTTAATACGTGAATACGCGGAAATATCCGCGCATCGAGAGAGGTAGGTCACATTAAAGGGACTGTTGAATCCAAGCTTGCAGTTGAGATTCTGGTAATGCACCGGCCATATCTGCCACGACCGTACCTTGTTTAAAAATTTTAAGAGCCGGAATACTGCGAATACCATACTGAGCCGCCAATTGTTGTTCTGACTCGGTATTCACTTTCAACAAAATAGCGCGACCTTTTAACGTTTTTGCAACCTTGGTAAAAACGGGTGCCATCATTTGACAAGGTCCACACCAGCTGGCCCAAAAATCCACCACCACTGGCAACTCACTTTTCTGAATAAAACGCTGAAATTGGGCGCTATTCACTTCTAATGCGCCATCCGGTAAAACTTGGGTAGCGCATTTTCCACACTTAGGATGGTCTTGTAATTTTTCTGCTGGCACGCGATTCAAACCAGAACACGCAGGGCACACTAAAATCATAACAACCTCACAAATTAGTTTTCACTAATATTGGGTCATCCGCGCAGAATTCAAGCACAGGGTAAAACAAGAGAGTTTTATGAGGATCAAGCAAACAGCTCCACTTCGGCACTGGCGGCATCTCGGCTATTCAACTCAACGCGCACCATTTCTTGCAGCTCCATCAACTTATCCACAGAAAGGTTAGGAAGCTGCACCCCTTCAAAGATCCGTTGAGATAACATAGCACGTTCATGACAAAGACTATGGGCTGGGCCACTCCCCACCACAATCACCACCTGTTTTTCACCCACAACAGGGCCATCACAATATGGGCAATACATAGCATCTCTCCATTAAGCAATGTTAAATTCTACCTTCCTCTTTAAGTGAAAGTTGTTAACAAACCTTACAGCGCCGCAACATTAGGTTACCAAACGGTTTACTCTTGTAGTATTGAGAACTAGGTCATATTGGTAGGTTATCTGGTATCATCACGCTTTTTATTTCGCGATGAATTTCATGCCCGTTTCAGACGTTATCATCATTGGTGCCGGCGCCGCTGGATTAATGTGTGCCATCAGCGCCGCCGAAAACGGCCGCTCTGTCTTAGTGTTAGACCATGCTAATAAAGCCGGTAAAAAAATCCTCATTAGCGGTGGTGGCCGCTGCAATTTTACAAATATGTACACAGAGCCAGGTAACTATCTAAGCCAAAACCCACACTTCTGTAAATCCGCATTAAAGCGTTACACCCAATGGGATTTTATCGCCGAAGTCGATAAAGCGGGCTTGCCTTGGCACGAGAAAAAGCTTGGCCAGCTATTCAGCGACAATAAAAGTGAAGCGATCTTAAACATGCTACTCACACGCTGCGATGAACTCGGTGTCAGCATCACGCTGAACACCGCCATTAAATCTATAAGCAAACAAGACGATGAATTGTTTGCTCTGAACTGTGAGCAAGCTGAGTACCAATGCGAGTCCTTGGTTATCGCCACGGGCGCCATGAGTTTTCCGACCATGGGCGCCACGGATTTTGGCCATCGCATCGCCAAACAATTTGGTTTGAAGGTAACCGCCACCACACCCGGTTTAGTTCCCTTCACCTTCGATGCAAAAGAGAAGCAACAATTTGAAGGACTCAGTGGCGTGAGCATGGACAGCGAAATATCCTGCGGCAAACAGAGCTTCCGCGAAAACATTTTATTCACGCACAAAGGCCTTTCAGGCCCTGCAGTTTTACAGATCAGCTCATACTGGCAACCGGGTGAGACCATCACCGTTAAATGCTTACCGGAATTAGATTTATTTGAGACGCTTAAACAGCAGCAACAGGAAAGTCCGAATAAACATTTACTGAATATTCTCAAACTGCATTTTCCTGAGCGAGTCATTGAAAAATTTTGTGTCGAACTCGATTTGAACCAGCCTCTGCAACAATACAAACACTCACATTTGCAAGACATTGCAGACCGTTTCCAGCATTGGCAGTTTATTCCAAGCGGTACCGAGGGCTATAAAAAAGCCGAAGTCACATTAGGCGGCGTAGATACTGATGAAATCAGCTCTAAAACGTTCGAAGCCAAAAAAGTAAAAGGACTATTTTTTATTGGCGAAGTGTTGGATGTGACAGGCCATTTAGGCGGGTTCAATTTTCAATGGGCTTGGGCCAGTGGTCACTGTTGCGGAAAAGCGGTTTAGTTTATATAAATCAGTAAACCTCTCACGTAGATAAAGCACAGTTGAGTCAGAAACCCATGATAAAGATAATCCATTAATAGAAAACGACGGCTTAGTTTTCGAAACTGCAACATATTGTTTTCTTGAACTTAAACACACATTTATGAAAAACACTTAAAATTGGCTTTGGTGTGCTTGTCATTCTGGTTAATACCGTATATTACGTCTAGAGATTCTATTTAATTAATACCAAACAAAATCTATCTTTGGCATTACTCGTGATTTAAATAACCCTAAATAAAAAAATCAATTAAAAATATATTCTTTATTCCTATGAATGCCGTAGTTATTCGATGAAAGTTGGAAGCTTTCCTACTTAGTGCTACATTCATAGCATGAATTAACGAGATGCACTCCAATGAAAATCGGTGAATTATCTGAACGTACGGGCTTAGCCACATCGCGTATCCGCTTTTACGAGCGTATTGGTTTATTAAAAACCGTTAAACGTCAATCTAATGGTTACCGCTCATATCCTAAAGAAGCTGTCATGGTGTTAGAGCTCATTACCACAGCGCAAGATGCAGGATTCAGCCTTGATGAATTGCGTGCTCTACTACCAGCAGACCTTGAAAACTGGGATCACTCGTTTCTTTTGAATGCCTTAAAACAAAAGGTAAAAGACATTGAGGAAATGCAAGCAAAGCTTGCCAGCAACAAAGCACAACTACTAGAAGTGCTAAACGAAATTGAAGCCAAACCCGATGATATGGACTGTGCAGATAATGCTAAACGGGTGTTACTGCAATTTGGTTTTCAGACCAGTAAAAAGCAAACGTCATAATTTTTATTTATCTTCACATACGCAACTCTCTTTCCCACGCGGCCCAATTAGCTTGACCTTAAACTGGGGTTTAAGGTCAATATACTTGCCACTTGATGACGAACACAGCGAGGTTTCATCATGAAAGGCATGATATTTTTCATTTTTATGGTGGTGATAGCTACCGCCATGGCCAACTCACCACATTCAATTAACACGACAGCGTCTAAAAGAATCTTGGTCGTTATGACGAATCACCAAGATTACCCTACGCGTACAGATACCACAGGCTTATGGTTAACAGAGCTCACACATTTTACCGACATCGTCGAAGCTGCAGGGTTTACGACTGATTTTGTCAGCCCTCAAGGCGGGCAAGTACCGTTAGATGAGCGCAGCTTAGGCTGGATATACGTGGACGATTCTGCAAAGGCGCACCTCAACACCCTCACATTTCGAGACCGCTTAACCAATACACTTTCAATCACTCAGGTGGATCCACAAGACTATGCGGCGATCTACTATACAGGTGGACACGGTGTGATGTGGGATTTCAAAGATAATGTGCATCTACAGCAAACAGCCCAAGCTATCTATCAACAAGGTGGCGTGATATCCGCGGTCTGTCACGGTGTTGCTGGTTTAGTTAACTTAAAAGACAAATCCGGCGAGCCACTTATTAAAGATAAAGCGATCACGGGTTTTTCTAATTCCGAAGAGTTCTGGGCTGGCCTTAAAGATGAAGTCCCATTCTTCTTAGAAGATGAGTTGAAAAAACAAGGGGCAAATTATCAAACCACATGGCTACCATTTTTATCTCATGCCATCACTGACGGTCGTATTGTGACGGGGCAAAATCCATCATCTGCAAAAGCCGTAGCCAAACACTTACTCAAAGTGCTGAATACGACTGAGCAATAACACTCCTGTTTAACAAGCCCTCGAGGAGCAAAGGATTGCACCTCTTTTTTGAACACAGCTTTGCTATCCCTTTCTCCATATAATATTGACCCTCAACCTGACTTTAACCTTAAGCTCTAATCTATCACCTATTATCAGTTAAACTGATATGAGGACTATTTTGAACATCAGCCGTTAAAGCTCAGCTTTAACTAGGAGTAAATACCATGCAAACCATTCTAGGTGCCAGCGGACAAATTGGCCGCGAACTGGCGTTTTTTCTGAAACAAGATTTTACCGATGACATACGTATTGTGAGTCGCAATCCAAAAAAGATTAACGACAGCGACACGCTATTCGCCGCCGATCTATTAGATGCAGAACAAACTATGAAGGCCGTAGCAGGTTCTAGCATTGTTTACCTGACGGCAGGCCTGCCCATGGATAATCAACTTTGGGCCGAGCAATGGCCAACCCTTATGGAGAATGTGATTAACGCTTGTGCTAAGCATCAAGCCAAGTTGGTGTATTTTGATAACACCTACATGTATCCACAGACCGACACACCGCAATTAGAGAACGCACCTTTTACTCCTAATGGCATAAAAGGCCAAGTTCGCGCGCAAATTACCCAAGCGCTATTAGATGCTATGGCGTCCGGCCGAGTAACCGCCATGATTTGCCGTGCGCCTGAGTTTTATGGCCCAGGTCAAACCCAGAGCATTACCAACAGCATGGTGATTGATAACTTATTAGCAGGTCGCCCTGCCAAGGTATTTTTACGCGATGATGTACTGCGCACATTAATTTATACGCCTGATGCTAGCCGTGCCATGGCATTACTAGGGAATACTGATGATGCTTATGGACAAACCTGGCATTTACCATGTGATGACAACCGCTTAACTTACCAGCAGTTTATCGAATTGGCTGCACGTATTTTCAAAGTAGAAAATTCCCATAAAGTTTTAAAAGCATGGCAACTTCGATTAGCAGGCTTGTTTAGCAAAATGGCGAAAGGTGCGGCGGAGTTATTACCTCGATATGGATCCGACAACATTTTTGTTTCGGAAAAATTTAAGCAACGCTTCCCTGAATTTAAAGTTACAACAATTGAAGAGGGTTTAAGAACTATATACGCAGAAAGAAAACCCAAATAAAACATAATAAAAAAGGCCGTTCATACGGCCTTTTTTATTTATAGGAATGTCACTTTAAATTTATTGCATGGTTGTTAATGCACTTAATGGTTTAGGAGCATAAAGCGCACTTTGGAAAGAAGGCACATATTCGTATTTCACTAGCGAACCCAAGTCCAATGCTTTCATGTAGCGAGAGAGACTACCTTCTGAAAGGGTTAATGTCACATCTTCGGCATCGCTACTCGATCCATATCCCAATTGTCGAGACACGGCATAACCATAGGTTAACTCACCTTGTTGATCTAAATTCGTGAAACTATTGTTTATCAAAATTGGCTCATGGGATACATCCGCAAGTTTTTTCGTGGTTAAGGTAACATCCACTTTACCCGTTTCGGCATCCACCAACTCAAACGTTAAATCCTGCTCTGTTTCGCTATAGTGAATATCGGTCAACCACTTAGGTAGGTTGTAACCCACCACGCCACGTACTCGTGCTAATTCGGTATCAACCGGTAACTTTAAAACATAACCCCAAAAGTCTTTCGCCATGGATTGACCCACAAGAGTAAACGGCCCCCAGTTAGATTCACCCGGTTTATTCGTGATAATCGATAACGCAACTTCGTTATAGCTGTCATTATCACAGTAGTGATATGCATATGCAGTCAATGCTACTAAGCCACGCCCCGGCCAAATTTGTATTGGCTGGACTTGCTCCAACACTTCCGCTGGCATCAAAGCGGTTAGAGCCTCTAAATCAGCGGTAAATACCGCTGTGACTTTTGTATTTTCATAATAGAAATTGGGAGAATAAGACTCAAAACCAATATCGACTTTTTGTTTTTTTAAACTTTCAAACCAACTTAAGTCGGTATTGGGAGATTCGGACTCAATCACTTCAAGCGGCGGATTTGAGCGATAACGATCATACAATCCACCGGCCTCAACCGGCACTTCGTGACCTGCAATGTCAATCATCGACATACCGTCTTTCAATTCATTTGCCCAAGCACTGCTCATGACTGTACTTAGAATCACTGTGACTAGGGCCATGGTTTTATTTAGTTTCATCGGATTACCTCGTTTTAGGTTGCATCAATCTGGCATGTATTTCAGACCATGATTGCGACTTACCTACCCTAAGATTAAATCTAAGTTTAAGGTCAACCCCTAATTCACCTATTGACCTTAAACTTAGATTTAACCTTAGAGTTTCTCCCATATAAAAATCCAAAGGAGAAACCCATGGCATTATTTGATCCGCTGACATTACCTAATGGCGCTTTAATCCCTAACCGAATAGCTAAGGCGGCCATGGAAGAAAACATGGCCACTGCTACCCATGCTCCATCACACAAACTCATGCGTTTATACCAAACATGGGCCAATGGGGGTTCGGGCTTGTTAATCACTGGAAATGTGATGATCGATAGCCGCGCCATGACAGGCCCAGGTGGTGTCGTGCTCGAAAATGATCAACAACTGGAAGACTTCAAACGTTGGGCACAGATCGGTCGCTCTCGTGGGGCGCAATTTTGGATGCAGATCAATCATCCAGGTAGACAAATGGCTAAAGATCTAGGACAGGAAACGTGGGGGCCTTCCAATGTTCCTGTGAATCTTGGCAAGCTTTCAAAGCACTTTAATCCGCCAAAGGAAATGAGCGAAAGCATGATCTTACAGGTGATTAATCGATTTGTGCGCACGGCACAATTGGCTGAGCAAGCAGGTTTTACTGGCGTCGAAATCCACAGCGCCCATGGCTATTTACTCAGCCAATTTTTATCGCCTCTCACTAATAAGCGCACGGATAAATGGGGAGGCTCCATCGCTAATCGCTCGCGAATGCTTTTGGCTATCGTCAACGGAATTCGAGCTGTGGTATCTGAACGCTTTGCGGTTGCAGTCAAGCTTAATTCGGCTGATTTCCAGCGAGGAGGCTTTAGTGCCGATGATGCAAAACAAGTG
>JABXIK010000097.1 GCA_013373125.1 Gammaproteobacteria bacterium
TTCAGAACCAAGCGGAAACCAAACACGAAGCGATAACAATATGCGCCATTTATTCACGGCAACAACCAATATCTAATTAAATATATGAAATGCCTGCCGTGGATAGTTAGGCGCGAAGCTGGGTCCGGGATGCAATCCCGAGGAGAAAAAAACGTGCTGGCTTTAATTATCCAGAATGCGAAATTTAAACAATTCACACTAGCCAAAAAAACGCACTTGCGAATATCAATACCCGCTCGATCAACATAATTCGAAGGTGGCGATTTTTCGAGGATAAAAAGTTAATTTGCACCGATTTAAAGCTTTATTAAGGGCATAAAAAAAGCGCTTACCTAGGTAAGCGCTTTTATTTGGCTCTGTTAAAGATCAATACGATTTAAACAATATTAATCTTCAGACGTGGCCGCGATTTTATGGATGGATAAATCCGCACCATTGTATTCTTCTTCTTGGCTTAAACGTAAACCAGCAATGGCGCCTACCAATCCATAAACAGCAAAGCCACCAATTAATGCAACGGCAACGCCGGTTAGTGAACCAACAAGTTGAGACATAAAGGTTACACCACCCATGCCACCAAATGCTTCTAAGCCAAAGATACCCGCGGCAACCGCACCCCAGAAACCACATAGACCGTGAAGCGGCCATACACCTAACACGTCATCAATGCGTGGGAATTTGTTTTGGAACAAAGTGAAGGTGTAAACGAATAACGCACCCGCTACGCCACCTACCACTAAAGCACCCATAGGGTGGAATAAATCCGAACCTGCACACACAGCCACTAGACCGGCAAGCGGGCCATTGTGAATGAAGCCAGGGTCATTTTTGCCCATTAACATGGCAACGATAGTACCGCCCACCATGGCCATTAATGAGTTCACGGCCACAAGACCACTGATGCCATCTAACGTTTGAGCAGACATCACGTTAAAGCCGAACCAGCCAACGGTTAGAATCCACGCACCTAATGCAAGGAAAGGAATGCTCGAAGGCGCAAAAGCCACTGGACGTCCTTCACGGTAACGACCAGTACGCGCACCTAACAGTAAAATTGCCGCTAGCGCAATCCAGCCGCCCATACCGTGTACGACGATAGAGCCAGCAAAGTCATGGAATTGCGCACCAAAGGTGGCTTCTAACCATGCCTGATAACCATAGTTGCCGTTCCAGATTAAACCTTCGAAGAATGGGTAAACCAAACCCACAATTAAAGCCGAAGCAATTAAGAACGGATAAAACTTAGCACGCTCTGCAATACCACCAGAAACGATCGCTGGAATCGCTGCTGCAAAGGTCAGCAAGAAGAAAAACTTAACCAACTCATAGCCATTGTTTTGTGCAAGGTCAGAGGCGCTGGCGAAGAAGTCCGCACCGTATGCAATGCTGTAACCTACAAAGAAGTAAGCCACGGTGGAGATAGCAAAATCGGTAATGATTTTAACTAAGGCATTTACTTGGTTCTTATGGCGCACGGTACCCACTTCTAAGAAGGCAAAGCCCGCGTGCATGAAGAACACCATAATGGCGCCTAACAAAATAAAGAATGTGTTTGAGCTGCTGATCAGGGTTTCTACAGCACTGTTGATGTTTTCCACAACAATCCCCTTTTATATTCATCCAACAAGCAAGAGCCATTGCCTTGGACGGAGTCTTATAGTTAATAGTGATTAAAGCGTTACTGCTTAGGTCACCCCTTAATAATGACTCAAATTAATGCACTAAATATGCCAATCGCATCATTTTAATGCACAAAAAATAATCAAGGATTCACTAATACTGGGCAAAACACCATTTTGCCCAGTATTTATGGGGGCTAACTTGAATGCTTAATAACAAAGCATTGGTGAATTTTGCTGTTACGAGCAAAATCTTGCGGGATAGACTGCACCGTAATGTCACTAATTTCGTACTGATTTAGTGCATCATGCTCCAATTTGAAGCGCCTTAGGTTATTCGAGAAGACCAATGCTCCCCCTGGGCGCAACAATCCCATGGCCAACGTGATCAATTTTACGTGATCACGCTGTACATCAAAGATGTCCAACATACGCTTGGAGTTCGAAAAGCTGGGCGGGTCCATGAAGATTAGGTCATACCTGTCTTTTTCTTGTTGAGCCTGCTCCAGCCATTTGGTGCAGTCCGCCTGAATAAACTGATGATGGGTATCTGCCAAACCATTTAACGCCAGGTTTTTACGCCCCCAATTCAAATAGGTTTGTGACATGTCCACACTGGTAGTCGAACGGGCACCACCCACGGCGGCGTGCACACTGGCGGTACAGGTATAGCTAAATAAATTTAGGAAGTCTTTATTCTTCGCCCATTGCGCAATATCCATGCGAATTGGCCTATGGTCTAAAAACAAACCGCTGTCTAAGTAATCCGTTAAGTTCACATAGAAACGGCAATCGCCCTCTTCTACTTCAAAGAATTGCTCTTGCTTATCTTGCTTTTCATATTGGCGCTTGCCCTTTTGCACCATGCGTTGCTTTAGCACCACTTGTTGACGATCAATATTTAACGCAACCGGCACCGCATCCAACACATCGCGTAAACGGTTTTGTGCTTTTTCTGGGTCTACGGATTTCGGGGGCGCGTACTCTTGAATGTGCACCCATTTGTCATACACATCGATGGCCACGGCATACTCAGGCATGTCCGCATCATATAAACGATAACAATTGGTTTTTTGTTTCTTTAACCACGGGCGTAATTTTTTAAGATTTTTCTGCAAACGGTTGCATACCATTTGCGCCCCTTCACCCAA
>JABXIK010000098.1 GCA_013373125.1 Gammaproteobacteria bacterium
GCTTGTGCCTCATTATGGTCGTGCGTGGCCATCAAAGGTTTTTGAATTCCGAGGTGATTCAACAGCTTTTTAGTGTGTCGGGTATCTTCTGCAGCGATAATATCCACCATTTCGAGAACCTGTTGTGCTCGAAGTGTGATATCAGCCAAATTTCCTATGGGAGTAGCCACCACATAGAGCTGATTTTCTGCCATAATGCCCGCCTTGATCTTATGTTTGATACTGAATAATTATGTTGAATCTACGCCACGCTATTCTTGCACTGCTGATCATCTTATTAGGGGCCTGTTCTTCCACCCCGCAGCAACCGCAATCCACAGCCTTAAATCTCTCTAGCGACAGCGCATTATCATCTATTGAGCAGCTAATCGCTAACCAACGTTATGTGGATGCGGAAAATGCTTTGCAAAAAATCGACATTTACAGTTTAAGCGAACTGGAACAAATTCAATTTTATTGGCTAAGCGCCAACCTTGCGGTGCAACTAGGTCGCGGCGATGCCGCCATCACCGCTTTAAACGCAGTGGCACCTGGTGACTTTAACCAGCTCACAGGTCTTAATCCCAATGCACCAGGATTCTTACGTGCAAACGCCTTACACCTGAAAGGGGAGTTCATCGCCAGTGCGCGTGAGCGCATGTTCTTAGCCGGCGTACTATCCGGAGATGAATACGACGTTAATCATCAGGCCATATGGAATAGCTTACTCCAAGCATCCGATTCAGATTTAGAAAGCTTCGCTGCAAAATCCAGCACGCAAATTTTTAAAGGCTGGCTTGAACTGGCTTTGATCATCAAACGCAACCAGATCGACTTAGATCGTCAATTAAGTAGCTTGCGTCTATGGCAAGCCCAATATGACAACCACCCTGCTGCCAAAGAATTACCAGGCGGCTTAGATCAATTAGAAGAATACATTGAAAGTAAAGCCAACTACATTGCTTTAATGGTTCCACTATCCGGCAAACTCGCCGTAACTGGCAAGGCTGTGCGCGATGGTTTATTTGCCGCTTACTACCAAGCTAAACAAGCCGGCGCACAAGTCCCTGAAATAAAAGTTTACGACACAGCCAAAAGCCGTGACTTTTGGAGCCTGTATAAACAAGCAATTCTTGATGGCAATGAGTTGATCATTGGCCCATTGGAAAAACAATACGTAGAACGTTTACAACAAGAGTCTCGTCTACCTGTTCCCACTCTTGCTTTAAATTACGGCAACCGTGATGCCAGTGAGAATCCAAGCCAACTTTACCAATACGGTTTGGCAGTGGAAGACGAAGCACAATTGGCCGCTGCCTATGCACGTCAACAGGGCTACAAAAGCGCCATCGCCCTCATGCCAAAAGGTCCATGGGGTGAGCGAGTATTCAAGCGCTTTAGCGATACCTGGCAGGCACAAGGCGGGCAACTAATCGAAGCGCAATTCTTCAACGGTGACGGCGATTACAACAAGGTGATTAGCCGTTTGTTTGCCATTGACGATAGCGAAGCACGCGCACGCCAAATTCGCCGCCAAATCGGCGTGGGCATGGAATTCCAAGCTCGCCGTCGCCAAGATGTAGACTTTATATTTGTGGCCGCACTACCCAAACAGGCCCGTCAAATTAAACCCACCTTAGCATTCAATTTCGCTAAGGACATTCCAATGATTGCCACGTCGCAAATTTATTCTGGTATTCCTTCTCGCTCCAAGGATCGTGATTTAAACGATGTCATCTTCTGTGACATTCCATGGATGCTAGAGAAAGGACCGTTACGTAAACAAGTTCAAAATTTGTGGCCACAAGCCAAAGGCAGCCTTGACCGTCTTTACGCATTAGGTGTGGATGCGTTTCATTTATACCCACGCCTAGGTCAAATTAAAGTTTTAAAATACAGCTCCATACAAGGGGAGACCGGCAGTTTAGCCATGGATGAATACGGACAAATCATCCGCACTCTGCCCTTTGCCAAATTTGAAAATGGCTTAGCCAAGAAGACACAAGGATACGTGCAAAATGTGGAGCGCCCGCAAGGTATTTAATAAACGCGCCCAAGGGGAAGTTTTTGAACAATTGGCTCTGAGCTACCTCAAACAACAAGGCTTAACGTTCATCTCGCAAAATGTGAACTTTAAGGGCGGCGAGATAGACTTAATTATGAGTGATGACACGCGCCTCGTATTTGTGGAAGTGCGTTATCGCAAGAATCGACAATTCGGTGGCGCTGCCGCCAGTGTTGGTACTCAAAAACAGCAGCGACTAGTTAAAGCTGCTCAGTTGTATTTACAAAAGCACTATGGAAATTCACCTCCAAGTTGCCGCTTTGATGTAGTGGCGATTGAAGGGGACGAGCCAGACTACCAAATAAATTGGTTAAAGAACGCAATTAGCTGAAATTTCCACTCTAGTCATTCTGAATAAGGGTGGGTATGCTTGCAAAAAATAAGAGACGTTTTTATGCATTTTCAAGAACGAATTAATCAGCACTTCCATGCCAGTGTTGAAACCAAACAACAAGCGGCCCAAGTATTGGCACCTGTTATTGAACAAGCCAGCGACAGCATGGTAGCCGCCCTATTAAACGGCGGTAAAATTTTAAGCTGCGGCAATGGCGGCAGTGCTGGCGATGCGCAACACTTCTCATCTGAATTATTAAACCGTTTTGAGCGAGAGCGCCCTAGCCTACCTGCTATTGCCCTTACAACCGATAGCTCAACGGTTACCTCCATTGCTAATGACTACAGTTACAACGAAGTGTTTTCCAAGCAAATTCGCGCTCTAGGCAATGCTGGGGATGTGTTACTGGCTATTTCCACCAGCGGCAACAGCGCCAATGTGGTTCAAGCTATTCAAGCCGCTCATGATCGCGAAATGCGAGTCGTTGCACTTACTGGCCGTGATGGCGGTGACATGGCGTCCTTACTATTACCAGAAGATATAGAGATTCGCGTGCCTTCCATGGTGACAGCTCGCATTCAAGAGGTGCATTTACTTGCGATTCACTGCCTATGCGACTTGATCGATTGGCAACTATTTGGACCAATGGAATAAATGTATTTCACAAAAAGCGCGCATAAAAAAAGCAGCCTAGGCTGCTTTTTTTATGCGCGTGAATTAAATCTCTTTACTTCACGACAGTAAGTGAAGGTCGACCACTTGGCTTATCTTGAGGCTTCTCAGATTTTGGCTTAGTCGTCGGTTGAGGATCATTAGGGTCTGGCGCACCCGCTTCATTGCCAAATACCATGCCTTCACCGGTTTCTTTGGCATAAATCGCCAATACCGCCACAATCGGCACGTAAATGTTTTGCGTTACACCTGCAAAACGGGCATTGAAGCTCATGGCTTCGTTATTAATCATCAAACCTTGCACCGCACTCGGACTGATATTCAGCACGATTTGCCCATCATTAACGTATTCTTGCGGTACTTGCACGCCTAGAATATTGGCATCCACCAATACATAGGGAGTGGATTCGTTATCTAAAACCCACTCAAATAGCGCTCGCATTAAATAAGGGCGACTCGGTGTCATTCACGCATTTCCTGTTCAGCTTCAGATAAGCTTGCTTGGAAAGATTCACGTTCAAATAAACGCTCCATGTAAGCATGCAGATCTTTCGTTTGCTTCTCAGGTAGCTCGATACCCATAACAGGCAAACGCCACAATAAAGGCGCCGTACAGCAATCAACGATGCTGTACTCATCACTCATGAAGAATGGCTTCTCAGCAAAGATTGGAGAAGTACTGATCAAACTTTCACGCAATTCTTTACGCGCTTTAGTCACAGCCGCATCATCTTTGTTAGCAAGAATGATATCTGCTAAAGAGCACCAATCACGCTGAATACGATACAACCACAAACGGCTTTCAGCACGGGCCACAGGATACACAGGTAACAGTGGTGGATGTGGGAAACGTTCATCTAGGTATTCCATCATGATGCTTGGCTCATACAAAACCAATTCACGGTCAACCAAAGTTGGAACGCTGTTGTATGGATTTAACGACGCTAGATCTTCTGGTGGATTTAATGGATCCACATCATGAATTTCTACCGCTACACCCTTTTCCGCTAAAACAATGCGGACACGGTGGCAATAATGATCACTACCATCAGAAAAGAAGGTCATGGAAGAGCGCTTAGCCACTACACCCATATAGGTTTTCCTCACCTTAAAAACAAAAAAATCGGCGCCTGATTATACACCAGACGCCGAGTTTTGTGGGATTTATATTCAATGAAAGACGATCAATCCCGAAAATATCGCACTAAAAATCATGATTTTGGGTTAATCCTTCAAAAAAGAACCAACCCTTATCGTGCTCTTAGTGAATACCGCGCCAAAATTCGCGGTTTAGGTAGTACACAGGTACGAACAAGATGGCTAGGAATAACAACACCCAGAAACCAATCTCTTTACGATCAAGCGCCATTGGCTCGCCCATGTACACAAGGAAGTTCGTGATATCTGCAACTGCTTTATCGTATTCAGCTGCATTCAACTGCCCTTCCTCTTCAAGGTATAACACCTCATTTGGGTGACCTTCGTGGTTAGTGCGCGCACAAGAGTCTTCTTTCAGCTCTTGACCTGTTAGAGGATCGAAACCGATCACAACAGGCGCACAACCTTTCACTTGCTTACCTTGTAGGCCTTCTAGTACGTGAGGCATACCCACGTCTTTGAATACCGCGTTGTTAACGCCATAAGGACGAGTTTCGTCGGCATAGAAACTACGTAGGTAGGTGTAAACCCAATCTGCACCACGTACACGGGCAACCAGAGTTAAATCTGGAGGCGTGGCACCAAACCATTGCTTAGAATCTTCTGGACGCATTGCGATTTCCATCAGATTACCAATTTTGGTTTCAGCGAATACTAGGTTTTCCATCATTAGATCTTCAGGAATACCTAGGTCACGTGCTACTCGGTTATAACGAGCAAACTTAGTGCTGTGACAACCCATGCAGTAGTTAGTGAACAATTGTGCACCACGCTGCAAAGACGCTTTATCTTCCAAATCCACCTTCATGTCATCAAGGTGCACATTACCACCGGCTGCCAGTACAAAACTTGGCAAAAGGGCAAAAATAACTGCAATTAACGATTTCATTAGCCTGTTACCCTCTCTGGAACGGGTTTTGTTTTTTCCTTAGCAGAGATAAATGGCAGGGTAATGAACCAACCGAAGTAAACCACGGTGCCAATCATACCAAGGGTCTTATAAATACCAGACGCTGGTTGAGTACCTAACCAAGTTAGTAGGATGAAGAACAAACCAAATACCACTAGGTTGATACGGGAGATCCAGCCTTTGTAACGCCAAGATTTAACTGGGCTACGATCCAACCAAGGTAGTACGAACAGAATAGCAATCGCAGCACCCATTAGGATAACGCCGCCTAGCTTATCTGGAACCACACGTAGGATGGTGTAGAACGCACCGAAGTACCACACAGGAGCGATGTGCTCAGGGGTCTTCAAGCCGTTTGCTTGTTCAAAGTTTGCGTGTTCTAAGAAGTAACCATTACCTTCTGGCCAGAAGAAGATGACGAAACAGAATACGAATAGGAATACAACGATACCCACCAAGTCATGCACAGTGTAATAAGGGTGGAATGGAATACCGTCTAATGGACGACCTTCTTCATCTTTGTACTTCTTAATATCAACACCGTCAGGGTTGTTAGAACCCACTTCGTGTAGAGCAACAATGTGCATAAACACAAGAGCAACAATAACAAGTGGTAACGCAATGACGTGCAATGCGAAGAAACGGTTCAAAGTGATACCAGAAATTAGGAAGTCACCTTTAATCCAGGTTACAAGATCATCACCCACTACTGGAATCGCACCAAATAGAGAAATGATTACCTGTGCACCCCAGTAAGACATTTGACCCCAAGGCAGTACGTAACCCATGAAGGCTTCTGCCATCAACATTAGGTAAATGAACATACCGAAGATCCAGATCAACTCACGCGGCTTCTGGTATGAACCGTACATCAAGCCACGGAACATATGCATATAAACCACTAAGAAGAAGAACGAGGCGCCAGTTGAATGCATGTAGCGAATCAACCAACCTAACTCAACGTCACGCATGATGTATTCTACAGACGCGAACGCTTGCTCAGCAGATGGCGTGAAAGACATGGTCAACCAAACACCTGTTAGGATTTGGTTGGCTAGCATCAAGAAAGAAAATACACCAAAGAAGTACCAGAAGTTTAGGTTCTTAGGTGCATAGTACTTTGACATATGCTTTTCGAAGGTGGCGGTAACCGGTAAACGGTGATCAATCCAGCCCATGAACGCTTGTAACTTGTTCATTATGAATTCTCCTCATCCACACCAATAATTACGGTGTTCTCATCCACGTAAGAATAAGGTGGTACTTTTAGGTTTTTACCAGCAGGAGAACCTTTATATACACGACCAGCCAAGTCGAAACGAGAACCGTGACAAGGACAGAAGAAGCCACCAATCCAGTTTTCTTGGAATGGTTGAGGTTCAACTTCTGGGAAATATTTAGGAGCACAACCAAGGTGAGTACATACACCTTCAATTACGGCAATCTCAGGCTTTAAAGAACGCTGTGTGTTCTTAGCGTAAGAAGGTTGCTGACCTTCATCTGTATTTTCTGGATCTTTTAGATCATCGCTGTTGGTTTCCAATAAACCGATGGTTTCTTCCGTACGACGGAACAAATAAACCGGCTTACCACGCCATTCCACAACGATCATAGCGCCTGGCTCGATCTTGCTTACATCTGCTTTTGCAGGTGCGCCGGCCGCCTTCGCCTTTTCACTTGGATTCCAAGATTTAACAAAGGGCACTGCTACGCCCACAGCACCAATACCACCACCCACCGCGGTTGTTGCGATGAGGAAGCGGCGTCGGCCTGTATTTACGCCATCATTGCTCATTCTGGCATTCTCCCATCAACTTTTTTTAAATTCTGTGCAGCCAAGACACTTTGAATAACATACTTTGCTGAAACAACCAGCATATAATTCAGAGAATCTCTGGTTTTAACCCGACAATCCTTAACTAAAGCACAAACACAAGGACTGGGGAAAAAATCGGCCCAAATAGTAATGAAATGTCGTGCCCCTTACAAGGAGCCAAGTCAATTTCCTGCGGGTTTTATTAACATAACCCTTTGTTTTAGATAAAAAAAAACGCCCAGACAAAAATCTGAGCGTTTTTCGACAAATCTGCCAAACGCGATTAACGCTTGGAGAATTGTGGTTTCTTACGAGCTTTGCGTAGACCCACTTTCTTACGCTCAACTTCACGGTCGTCACGAGTAACGTAACCCGCAGCGCGTAGAGAAGGACGTAGAGTCTCGTCGAATTCCATCAATGCACGAGTGATGCCGTGACGGATCGCACCCGCTTGACCAGAAGCACCACCACCTTTAACAGTGATGTACAGGTCAAATTTTTCAGTGCTTTCAGTTAACACTAGCGGCTGACGTACTACCATGCGTGAAGTTTCACGACCGAAGTATTCGTCTAGTGGACGCTTGTTGATAACGATTTGGCCAGAACCAGGACGCAAGAAAACGCGCGCGCTGGAAGATTTACGACGGCCAGTACCATAATATTGTGTTGCAGCCATGATAATCCCCTTAAACCTTCAATTCTTTTGGTTGTTGTGCAGCGTGTGGATGCTCAGTACCAGCATACACTTTCAATTTGGTGTACATTGCACGACCAAGAGGGTTCTTAGGAAGCATGCCTTTAACAGCTAGCTCAATAACACGACCAGGCTTACGCTCTTGAAGGTCAGTGAAGTTGATTTCACGTAGACCACCAGGATAACCAGTGTGACGGTAGTACATCTTGTCCTGAGCTTTCGCACCAGTTACCGCTACTTTGTCAGCATTGATAACAACGATGTAATCACCAGTATCAACGTGAGGTGTGTATTCAGGCTTGTGTTTGCCACGTAAACGAGAAGCAATTTCAGTCGCCAAACGACCTAGAGCAACGCCTTCAGCGTCGATCACCAACCACTCACGTTTTACGGTTTCAGGTTTTGCAGTATATGTTTTCATAATCTTTTCTATATCGCCTAATCAGACTGTTACCAACTTCGACCGATCTAAATCGGCAGGTAACACCGTTTTAGGGCTTCGTCTTGGGGAAACGATGGCGGCGGATTATACGAGAATGGGAAAGGGATTTCATCTTTTTTTTCACTATTATCTGAAACTCGATGAAAATCCCCCAAATTGGCTAGTAGCGCTCCCCTTCACGGAAATGCACTAGGCCGTAAATTAAGGCTAATAAGGCAACAACTGCATTCAAAAGCACGATCAGGACCATGCTATCTTGCTGCTCTGGATTGGCCTGAAAGCCAACCATACTGCCCACAAAGAATGACAAAGCGGATGAAACAAAGGCCACCAAAAGCATAGAGATGAGGAAATATCCGCGACCATCATCCAACTTTAACTGGAACTGCTCGATTTTCAGTGCAAAAAAGCGATAGGCCAACACACACAAAGCGGCGGTAAACACCATAGAGCCGATAAAGAACAAAATCATCACACGCCCTCCTTTAGAACTCAGAATAAGCGTAATACAGATCTTTCGAGCCTCAAGGCAGAAACGGCCCATCTTGCAACAATTTGGGTGGTATGTCGCAAAATGAGCCATCCAAAGCGCGAATCAAATATTATTAATGCTCGCGGGTCGCAAAGAACTCCACATCAGGATAACGCTCTTGCGATAGGGACAAGTTCACCATAGTCGGTGCAATATAGGTCAGGTTATCGCCGCCATCCAGAGCTAGGTTTTCGTGGGCCTTTTTCTGGAATTCAGCAAATTTCACCTTATCTTTGCACTCAACCCAGCGAGCGGTCGCCACACTGATAGGTTCGTAAATGGCTTCTACCTTGTATTCATCTTTTAGGCGTTGCGCCACCACGTCAAACTGTAGAATACCCACGGCACCCACAATCAGATCATTATTCTTCAGTGGTCGGAACACCTGCACGGCACCCTCTTCAGAAAGCTGAATAATGCCTTTTAATAGCTGCTTCTGTTTTAGCGGGTCTTTCAAGCGAATACGCTTAAACAATTCAGGGGCAAAGTGAGGGATACCGGTGAATTTCAAATCTTCACCCTGAGTGAAGGTATCACCGATTTGGATAGAGCCATGGTTATGCAAACCAATGATATCCCCAGCATACGCCGTCTCAGCCGCTTCACGGTCGCCTGCCATAAAGGTTAACGCGTCACCAATGCGCACATCTTTACCGATGCGCACATGCTTGGCTTTCATGCCTTTTTCATACTTACCCGACACGATACGCATGAAGGCCACGCGGTCACGGTGTTGCGGGTCCATATTGGCTTGAATCTTAAATACGAAGCCAGTGAATTTTTCCTCGGTAGGCTCCACATCGCGGGCTTCGGTATTGCGCGCTTTAGGTGTTGGCGCCCAAGCGGTTAAACCATCCAGCATGTGATCCACACCAAAGTTACCCAATGCGGTACCGAAATACACAGGAGTTAGCTCACCAGCTAGGAACATCTCTAAGTCGAACTCGTTGGACGCGCCGCGAACCAATTCGATTTCCTCACGGAAATCATCGGCAAATGCCCCCACTTCTTTATCGAAGTCTGGATTATCCAAGCCTTTAATCACGCGACGCTCTTGAATGGTGTGACCCTGGCCTGTGCTGTACAGAATGATCTCGTCATCATACAAGTTGTACACACCCTTAAAGCCCTTACCCATACCAATAGGCCAAGTAATCGGTGCGCAGGCTATATTTAAAACATCTTCCACTTCATCCATCACATCAATTGGGTCACGGGTATCACGGTCCAACTTGTTCATGAAGGTGATGATTGGCGTATCACGCAGACGGGTTACTTCCATTAATTTAACGGTACGTTCTTCAACACCTTTTGCCGCGTCGATCACCATTAAGCACGAGTCCACGGCCGTCAGAGTTCGGTAGGTATCCTCAGAGAAGTCTTCGTGCCCTGGTGTATCCAGTAGGTTCACCAAGCAATCGTTATACGGAAACTGCATCACAGAGGTGGTAATAGAGATACCACGGTCTTTTTCCATCTGCATCCAGTCGGATTTAGCGTGTTGGTTGGAACCACGACCTTTTACAGTACCCGCTTTTTGAATGGCGTTACCGAACAATAACACCTTTTCAGTGATGGTGGTTTTACCGGCATCCGGGTGGGAAATGATGGCAAAGGTACGACGCTTGCCCACTTCTGTTACTTGATTGCTCATATTCAGCTTATTTGGTGATCAAAAATTGCCGCGCATTATATCCGCCTACGACCCAAGTTACGAGCACGGCACAGCCCTGCTCGCCCTGGAAGAGACATGAGAAATTACGCCACTTTCGCGTTGGCTGCTCGATTGGCCAGCAGTTCTTCATAGGTGCCATGGAAATCCAATAATTGCTTATCTTTGATTTCAATCACGCGCGTGGCCAATGACGATACGAATTCGCGGTCATGGCTGACAAAAATCAAAGTGCCATCGAAGTCTTTTAACGCATCATTTAGCGCTTGAATGGATTCCATATCCAAGTGGTTGGTCGGCTCATCCATGATGAGCACGTTTAAGTCCATCATCATCAACTTACCAAATAACAAACGGTTCTTTTCACCACCCGAGCACACTCGGGCTTTTTTATTGAAATCATCCGCCGTAAACAGCAGGCGCCCCAGCATAGCTCTGACTTTCAAGTCATCATGTTTAGGGGTGCGCCACTGACTCATCCATTCAAATAACGTCAGGTCATTATCAAAATCTTGAGTACTGTCCTGAGGGCAATAACCTATGGTGGCATTCTCAGACCATTTCACCACCCCATGATTAGGGGTCATTTCATTCATTAAACAGCGCAAGAAAGTGGTTTTACCAGCACCGTTTTCACCAATGACAGCGAGCTTAGCACCGGCTTCGAGCAAGATATCGCCGCCTTTAAACAGGAACTCATCATCGAAACCGTGCCCTAGTTGCTCAAGCTCCAGTACCTGACGGTGCAATTTTTTATCTTGCTTTAAGGTGATGGAAGGATGCTGTCTTGAGGTTTGCTTCACCTCATCCAAGGTGATTTTATCCAGCTTTTTCGCACGAGATTGCGCCTGTTTGGCTTTGGATGCGTTGGCTGAGAAGCGATTCACGAACGCTTGTAGCTCATCCATCTCAGCGCTTTTCTTGGCGTTTTCACCCAACAATTGCTCACGAATCAACGCCGAGGCTTCTAAGAAATATTCATAGTTGCCCGGATAAATACGCAACTCGCCATAATCGATGTCCGCCATGTGAGTACACACAGAATTCAAAAAGTGGCGATCGTGGGAAATGATAATCATGGTGCTTTTGCGCTTATTCAGCACATCCGCCAACCAGTTAATGGTATCGATATCTAGGTTGTTGGTCGGTTCATCCAACAGCAGAATTTCAGGATTCGCAAACAAGGCTTGAGCTAACAACACACGCAGCTTGCGCCCAGGAGCCAATTGCTTCATTAATCCGTAATGTAGGCTTTCTTCGATGCCGGCTTCCAACAGAATTTCACCCGCACGACTCTCTGCGCTGTAGCCATCCATTTCCGCGTATTGCGCTTCTAAATCCCCTACCAGCATGCCGTCTTCTTCGGTCATATCTGGCTTGGCATAAATAGCATCGCGCGCTTGTTTGATTTTCCACAGCTCCACATCCCCCATGATGACCGCATCCACCACAGAGTATTCTTCAAACGCATATTGGTCTTGGCTTAGGGTACCCACCTTGTGTCCTGGGGTAATAGAGACGTTGCCGGAAGTAGGCGTCAGAGCACCGCTTAGGATTTTCATGAATGTGGACTTGCCACAACCATTGGCGCCAATGAGGCCATAACGGTTGCCATGACCAAATTGGGCCGAGATATTTTCAAACAAAGGCTCAGCGCCAAATTGCATGGTGATGTTCGCAGTGGTTATCAAGCAGGTATCCTAGGGCGGGAGCTGAATAGCATCGTAGCCAAGTAAAGAAAAATAGGCGCGCACTATATAGATGAGGGCGGGTTTTGTCGAGTTTGTGTGTATATTTTAATCAAACAGACAAGGGCACTATTTACCCTAGAAATCAGCCTAATGGCCTAATAAAAGGGCCTTCCTTGATGGAATGCCCATAAAAAAGCCAGTCGGAACTGGCTTCTGGTATGAGTCTAAGCCACTTTATTTTGCAGCGATCACATACTGCAAGATTTCAACAATCTGCTCAGGAGTTTGCGCCCAAGCCATGGCAGCGCCGTCCACCTCTTTAAGAGGGTGCACTATGCTTTCATCATGCAATGTGACATACGGCTTACCTAACGCCGCGCACATTCCCGCATCAAATGCCGCATTCCACTGTTTATACTTATCACCAAAGCGAACAACCGCCATGTCGCAGTTTTCAATCATATTTTTAGTGCGGATGGCATTCACCTTTGAGGATTGATGATCGCGCCAAAAGTTATTCTCAGGCACGCCTAACATATCGCCCGCGGCATCACTGGCATCGTGGTCGGTCACGGCTGAAGTAAACTCAACCGGCAAATTTAACTTTTTAGCACCTTCGGCAATCTGATCGCGCCAATTGGTATGAATTTCACCCGACAAATACACTGTCCACGTTTTCATATTCACTCCTAATATTTATTGCACAGAACCCGACACGGCAATGTCTTGTAATGCTTGAATCAACCGCTCATTCTGATCCGTAGTGCCCACAGTAATACGTAAGCAATTTTTCAGTAACGGATGACCACCATCTAAACATTTAATTAAAATGCCACGCTCTTTTAATCCATCAAACCAATGACGAGCCATGCCTTCCGGCGTGCGCACCAATACAAAATTCGCTTCACTTGGGAATACTTGTACGCCTTGGATTTGACTTAAATCCTTCATTAAAACAACGCGATCAACCCGCAATTGTTCAGTCTGCATTTCCAACATATCAAAGTGCTCTAACGCAAACACCGCACTGGCTTGAGTAAGCGAGTTAATGTTGTAAGGCATGCGAATTTTTTCCAATTCGCCCAACCAATCTTTAGCGCCAATCAATAACCCCAAACGCAAACCCGCTAAACCCACTTTAGAAAGTGTACGCATCACCAAAACGTGATCGTATTGATCCAACAAATGCAAATGATCCGCCTCGGTAAATGCCGTATAGGCTTCATCTAAAATGACCAAGCCTTGAGACGCTTCAATCACCTTGGTCATGATGGCCTCATCCCAAAGGTTACCCGTTGGATTATTAGGCTGAGCCAAGAAAATTAACTCAGGGTTGTGTTCAGCAATGGCGCTTAACATGGCCGCTTCATCGAGTTCAAAATCAGACGTTAATGGCACACCTACGTAATTTAAACCGCAAAAGGTGGCAATCATCTTATACATCACAAAGCCCGGCTCTGGCGCAAGGATAGTGGCGCCTGGTTTTGCCACGGCCATGGCTAGCATTTGAATAATTTCATCACTGCCATTGCCTAATAAAATATCGTGGTTTTCATTCACAGACATGACTTCACGCAAACCATCTTTAACCATTTTCGCACTGGCATCTGGATAGCGATTAATGGGCACGTCTTTAATTAAATCTGCCCAAGCTTCGCGCGCCACCGCCGGCCAAATGTATGGATTTTCCATGGCATCTAACTTAATCATGCCTTCGGCACTGGGTACTGGATACGCAGTTAAATCTAAAATTTCTTGGCGAATGAGTTTTTTAACACGAGACATGTGAGACTCTCTTAAACAAAAACCCTAAGGTTAAAAACGTTAGGGTTTTATTATTTTAAAATTCAAATTATTTTCGCTGGCGAACAAGCTAGCTTGAAAAGCTCAGTAACGCCGCTTGGACGAGTTAATACCGCTTATTAATTCATTAAACCGTTAGCAACGCCTGATCGAGTAAGCTAGGTTTAATCCTTGATGCGGTACTCGGCAGACCTAGCATGCGCCGTCAAAGACTCCCCTCGCGCCAAAACCGATGCAATCTTACCCATCTCGCTAGCACCATCGGCGCTGCACATAATCAATGAGCTGCGTTTTTGGAAATCATACACACCCAACGGACTGGAAAAACGCGCCGTACCCGATGTTGGCAATACGTGGTTAGGGCCTGCACAGTAATCACCTAAGGCTTCTGCTGTGTAACGTCCCATGAAAATCGCACCTGCGTGACGAATTTGTTTCGCCATGGCTTCAGGGTTTTCTACGGATAATTCTAAATGCTCCGGCGCAATACGATTAGCAAGCTCAATGGCTTCGTCTTCGCTTTGCACTTTTACTAACGCGCCACGACCGGATAATGAAGCACGAATAATGGCTTCACGCTCCATTGTTGGCAGCAGTTTTTGAATACTGGCTTCCACTTGTTTTAAGTAGTCCGCATCCCAAGAAATTAAAATCGATTGCGCATCTTCATCGTGTTCTGCTTGGCTGAATAAATCCATAGCAATCCAATCAGGATCGGTTTTGCCATCACACACGACTAAAATTTCTGACGGGCCTGCAATCATATCAATGCCCACTTCGCCAAACACAAAACGTTTAGCCGTGGCCACATAGATATTACCGGGGCCAACAATCTTATCCACTTTAGGCACTGTCTCTGTACCATAAGCCAGTGCTGCAACCGCTTGAGCACCGCCAATAGTGAAGCAACGAGTTACACCCGCTGCCGCTGCCGCTGCTAATACCAATTGATTCACTTCGCCAGCCGGTGTCGGTACCACCATGATAATTTCATTTACGCCTGCAACATGTGCAGGAATGGCATTCATCAACACGCTTGATGGATACGCCGCTTTACCGCCCGGAACATAAATACCCACGCGATCCATTGGCGTAACTTGTTGACCCAGTACCGTACCGTCCGCTTCTTGATATTGCCAAGATTCTGTACGTTGCTTTTCATGATAACGACGTACGCGCTCCGCTGCTTCAAGCAATGCCACACGACGTTCTTCTGGCAATGTATCAAGTGCTTCTTTCAATTGCTCTTGACCAATTTCTAGCTGCGCCATGCTGTTAACTTGCAAATGATCAAAGCGATTGCTGTACTCCACAACAGCTTCATCACCACGGCTTTTGATTTGATGCAAAATATCTAAAACCGTTTGCTGTACTTGATGATCCGATACCGATTCCCACGATAAAAGATCATCCATGGCTTGGGTGAAGTTGGCTTGTTGGCTATCTAACATTCGCATTTGAAACGACATACTTGCCTCTTAAAACAAATTGCTCATTTAACGTTGAGCTTACTGCAAATTTTTCTTACGACTTAGCGTCGACGGTCAACCGCTTGAGCTAGCTTATCAATGATGGGTTGAATTTGACGATGCTTCATTTTCATAGCGGCTTTACCCACCACTAAACGAGAGCTGATTGGTGCTATTAAATCACGTTCTTCTAATCCGTTAGCACGTAAGGTATTGCCCGTATCGACGATATCCACGATTAAATCCGCCAGCCCCATAATCGGTGCGAGTTCCATACCGCCGTATAATTTAATGATGTCCGCTTGCTTACCTTGCTCAGCAAAATAACGCTTGGTGACGCCCACAAATTTAGACGCTACTTTAATGCGACCCGTTGGCTCAGGAGCACCTTTTAACGCGGCCGTCATTAAGCGACAAGTGGCAATATTTAAATCCAACGGCTCATATAAGCCTGTGCTATCGGCTTCCATTAATACATCTTTACCGGCAACACCAATATCCGCTGCGCCATACTGCACATACGTGGGTACGTCTGTTGCGCGAATCACCACTAATTTGATGTGATCATGATTGGTATCAAAAATCAGCTTACGGCTTTTTTTAATGTCTTCAGCTGGCACAATCCCGGCTTCTTCAAACAGGGGCAATGTGTCATCTAAAATTCGACCCTTGGATAACGCAATGGTCAATGGCTGTTGGCTCATGTTAAATCCTTGATGCTTCGGCCTAGTTAGGCACACGGCGAATATTGGCGCCTAATAGTTGTAACTTCTCTTCGATGCACTCGTAACCACGATCGATATGGTAAATACGATCCACAACGGTCTCGCCTTCGGCCATTAATGCAGCAATAACCAGACTGGCTGACGCGCGTAAGTCGGTGGCCATGACAGGTGCACCTTTCAATTTATCGCCACCCTTGGTGATACAGGTGTTACCCTCTAATGCCACATGGGCGCCCATACGGGCTAATTCTTGTACGTGCATAAAACGGTTTTCGAAAATGGTTTCGGTCACTGTCGCACTGCCATTGGCCACAAGGTTCATCACTAAGAACTGAGCTTGCATGTCCGTTGGGAACGCAGGGTATGGTGCAGTTTTCACGCTTACCGCTTTTAATTCGCGGCCCGTCATATCCAAGCTGATCCAGTCATCACCAATTTCAATTTTGGCGCCGGCTTCTTCTAGCTTGTGTAGTACCGCTTCTAAAATATCAGCGCGGGTATCTTTTAGTTTTACTTTACCGCCAGTGGCTGCTGCTGCCACCAGATACGTACCTGTCTCAATACGGTCCGGCATCACGTTGTAGTGACCACCATGAAGGCTTTCAACCCCTTCAACACGGATAACATCGGTACCGTGACCGGTGATTTTTGCACCCATGGCAATCAAGCACTCAGCCAGATCCACCACTTCCGGTTCACGTGCCGCGTTTTCTAATAATGTTACGCCGTCAGCTAATACCGCAGCCATCAATAGGTTTTCGGTACCGGTTACCGTTACGGTATCCATGAAAATGTTGGCGCCTTTCAAGCGACCATCTACGGTGGCTTTCACGTAACCGTCTTCTACCACGATATTGGCACCCATGGCTTCAAGGCCGGACAAGTGAATATCCACAGGACGAGAACCAATGGCACAACCACCAGGCAGAGACACTTGCGCTTCACCAAAACGGGCCACTAATGGGCCAAGTACCAAGATGGATGCACGCATGGTTTTCACTAATTCATAGGGTGCAACTAGGGTTTTAATATTATTGGCGTTCACCTCAATGGCGTAATCTTCGCCCATGATCACATCCACACCCATGGTACCTAGCAGGTTAATCATGGTGGTCACGTCATGCAGGTGAGGTAGGTTACCAATGGTGATCGGCGTATCAGCCAGCAAGGTGGCGGCAATAATCGGCAGCGCCGAGTTTTTCGCACCAGAAATACGGATCTCACCGGAAACCGGTGCGCCACCTTGAATAATGAGTTTGTCCATTGCAGGCATATTACGACTACTTTATTAAGATTGTTGTTGAGCCCACTGGGCTTGCGTAAAGGTTTTAATGGTAACAGCGTGCACGCTACCATCTGTGATCTTATCGTTCAGCGCGGCATACACAAATTGCTGACGTTTTACCGGATTAAGCCCTTCAAACTCATCCGAGATCACTGTAATTTCGTATTTATAGCCATCACCGTCCACGGATACCTGACAGTGCGCGAGCTTTTCTTCAAGCAAGATTTGTAGGTCTTCTGGGCTCATAGGGCTCTCCGATGGGGCTTTAAAATCGACATATAGAAAAATAAAGGCGGGAATTATAGCGGAAAGCGCCACTAATAGCGAAGTGTAAAATACCCGCTAGCTCACATTCTGCCTATGCTGGGCCTACTTTGAGAGGGGTAAGATATCACCTAATTGGGCACTGTTTATCAATGCTTGAAGCTGCTCAGGCACGGCTCTAAAGGATAAGACTACCTCCAACTCATGGGCCTTACGCAACCAACTGAGCAACAAAGCCAAAGCGGCGCTGGAGCAATGACCCAGCCCACTTAAATCAAATACCAAATTGCCATCACTCTTTTTACACAATGAGATGGCTGCAAACCCCTCTTTTTCCACAAGCGGGACACTTTCAAAGCTTAAATCCCCAATGACGCCGAACACCCCATGTTGACGCTTTTCCACTTGCTGATGTTGGATCATTCTTCCTCCATATCATCACCAGTAGAAGCCGTTGTCGCATCTTGCTCTGAAACATCAGAGGTCCAAGCGTTGATGGCACCATCGATATCGCCGTTGTTTTGAGCAACCAGACGGGAAAATTGATCCCGAAATAGCAACCCCATATTGATGCCATTTATAATGACATTTTGCACCATCCAGCTATTAGTCTTCTTGTTAAAAAATAAACTCTGAGTCACTGGAAATATCTGTCCGCTGGAGGTCACCACTTCAAACACCACCTGAGTATTGCGCTCGGTTTGCTTACTATTTTTAAGCGGTAAAACATTCACCTTGTAATCATTAAATTCCCACAAACCTTTTGCGTAGGTATTCAACAAACTATCTTTAAATACCGCTAAAAACCGCTGTTTTTGTATATCTGTTGCTTTACGAAAGTGTTTTGCCATCACTCGTCGAGCTATGCGCTTAAAGTCCACTACTTCGCCTAATTGCGCATCCACCAGCTCAATTTTTTGCTGATCGCTAAATGCCGCTTGGCCCTTGGTTTGCTCAATACTACTCAAGAGTTGATTGATTTTTTCTTCAACCAAATGATGGGCTTGAGCGGCATCCGCCGCAGACCAAACTGGCATCGCGAAAATTGAAAGCAATAACAGAGTGGAAAGGGTCTTCATGATCATTCACTGCTGCGACTAAATAGAAACTGACCGATCAATTCTTCTAATACGATGGCCGATTGCGTGTCTTCAATGGTATCGCCATTGAGTAGCGTCTCTTCATCCGCTCCCACACTTAAGCCAATGTATTTTTCACCGAGCAAACCCGAGGTTAAAACCGATGCCGATGTATCTAATGAAAGCGGCACTCCCTTCTCGATGGCCATCTTGACTACAGCTACATAATCTTGCGTATCCAAGCGAATATCCACCACACGCCCAATGGTCACCCCAGACATGGAAACTTTTGCGCGCTCGCTCAAGCCGGACAAATTTTCAAATCGGGCATACAAGTAATAAACGTCATCTTCCGCTTGATAACGCAGACCACTAACATTCAAAGCCAGCACCAATAATCCCACCATGGCTGCAATTACGAACGCTCCAACACCTAACTCTAAGGATCGATTTTGCATACGCCCTCCTAAAATCCGCCCAACATGACGGCCGTTAATATGAAGTCTAGACCTAAAACCGCCAGCGACCCCTGAACCACAGTGGCAGTGGTCGCCCGCGCTACACCCTCGGATGTAGGCTTAGCATTCCAGCCATGAAAAAGCGCTATCCAAGTACACACCAAAGCAAATACTAGAGCCTTAATAATTCCTTTAATAACATCATCATAAAAAAGAACCGAGTTCTGCATGTTGGCCCAGTAAGAACCCTCATACACACCCAGCACATCCACCGCCACAAAGGCGCCGCCATACACCCCAAGCAAGCTAAATAGAATGGCCAGTAAGGGTAAGCTAATCACTCCAGCCCACAGGCGCGGCGAGAAAATACGTTTAAGCGGATCGACCCCCATGATTTCCATGGCGGATAATTGCTCAGTGGTCTTCATCAATCCAATCTCGGCGGTTAAAGCCGAGCCTGCTCGTCCCACAAATAAAAGCGCACTGACCACAGGTCCGAATTCTCGCAACAAGGACAAGGCCACCATTTGTCCAATGGCCTCTTGGGAGCCGTAGCTGCTTAATATGTAATACCCCTGTAGCGCCAACACCATGCCCACAAAGACGCCTGCCACCACGATAATGGGCAATGACAACACGCCTATTTGGTGTACTTGCTTAATGACTCGAAGAACCGGTGCTTTAAAGCCAGAGCCCCAGCCAAGGATTCGCACAAAAAACACACCACTTCGACCTATGACCTGACAGACTTGCAGAAGACTCGCCCCGACACTTGCCACAAAACTAATCATGACCTAACACCTGTTGCTTAAGTGTCGGTGCTGGATAATGAAAGGGGACCGGGCCATGAGCCTTACCAAACAGAAACTGTTTCACCAGCGGATCTTCACTATGACGCAGCTCTTCTGGGGTACCAGAGCCGATAATCTTACCTTCGGCCAAGATATAAACCTGATGGGCAATACTGAGCGCTTCATCCACATCATGACTCACCAAGACCGAGGTTAAATCTAAATCCTCATGCACCTGGCGAATCAAATTCACCAGCACCCCCATGGAAATAGGGTCCTGACCCGTGAAAGGCTCATCATACAAAACCAACTCAGGATCTAACGCCAAGCTGCGCGCCAGCGCCACACGCCTTGCCATGCCGCCGGATAACTGGGCAGGCATGAGATCAGCCGCACCTCTCAACCCAACCGATTCCAACCTCAACAAAACCAAGTCTTTAATCATGTACTCAGGTAAGCGTGTATGTTCACGCAACGGAAAAGCCACATTTTCAAATACCGTCATATCGGTAAATAACGCGCCACTTTGAAATAACAAACTTAAGCGCTGCCTCAATTCAAACAATTCGGCTCGATTAAGCTCGCCTATGTCAACGCCATCAATCAACACCTCCCCAGAAGTTGGATGCAATTGACCACACAAAAGGCGTAATAAGGTAGTTTTCCCTGTGCCGCTAGGACCAAGAATGGCGGTGATTTGGCCCTTTTTGATAGATAAATTTATGCCTTTAAAAATCACGCGGTCGTCACGCCGAAAACTGACGTGGCGGCATTCTACAAATGTTGGAGGGCGATTAGACATGCACAAGCCATCCCATTGGCAAACGATTCGATGTACTCCATTGGTTTAAGCATAGACGCAACTGCCCATGCCACAACTTTTCAAAGGGCACCTTCAAACTTGTTAGGTCCGCAAAAGCCTGTAGAATGCGCCGGTTATTTGATTTTAAGGTGTGTATCCATGTTGTTCGCCAGCTTAGCCATTCTTGTTGGATTAGTTGTTTTGGTTTGGAGTGCCGATCGCTTCGTATTGGGCGCGGCCGCCACCGCACGTCATCTGGGTATGTCACCGCTATTAATTGGTATGACCATTGTTTCTTTAGGTACCAGCGCCCCAGAAATTTTTGTTAGTGCCACCGCGTCTTTAGAAGGCGCCGGCATCCTTGCCATCGGTAATGCTCTGGGTTCCAACATTACTAATGTGGGCTTAGTGCTAGGTATTACCGCACTCATTGCCCCTCTGCCGATCCAAGGCAAGATGCTGAAAAAAGAAATCCCGATTTTACTGCTCGTCACCGTTATTGCCGGCTTAGTTTTACAAGATATGCATTTAAGCTTTTGGGATGGCGTCGTCATGCTCATCTGCCTAGTAATCACATTATTCTGGCTATTCAATGAAACCAATGAACAAGAAATAGGCGGTCTTGACGAAGAAGAAGTAGAAGCCATCGAGCACACCTCAACGGCCAAAAGCATCATGTGGTTAATCATCGGCCTAATTGCCTTAATGATCAGCGCCAAATTACTGGTGTGGGGTGCTGTGGAAGTGGCTCGCTACTTTGGCATCAGCGAACTGATTATCGGTCTGACCATAGTGGCCATTGGCACCAGTTTGCCGGAATTGGCCGCTAGTGTGGCCAGTGCATTAAAAGGTCACCACGAGATCGCCATCGGCAACGTGGTAGGTTCCAACATTTTCAACTTATTGGCGGTCATGCCCATCCCTGGATTAGTGGCCGACACACAAATCGAATCTGAAGTATTGTATCGAGATTACGGCGCCATGCTCATCATCACTTTACTGCTTATCGCCTTTATTTATGGCTTCCGCCGCAAAGGTCGCGTAGGCCGCAGCGCAGGTAGCGTACTGTTATTGGCCTACTTAGGTTATTTGGGTTTACTATTGGTACAAGCCTAACAAGCTTCAATTGAATTAGGCTGCTAAAGGTTACAGGTTTTTTATGAGTCAATTTCATTTCGTCGAGTCCGCAAAGCGCACCATCAGTGCAGAACGCGACGCCGTTAACGGCATGTTAGCCAAACTAGATGACGCCGCGTTTATTACCGCATGTGAGTTAATGCTCAATTGCAAAGGCCGCATCGTGGTTACAGGCATGGGTAAATCTGGTCACATCGGCAATAAAATGGCCGCCACCCTTGCGAGCACCGGCAGCCCAAGTTTCTTTGTTCACCCAGGTGAAGCCGCCCACGGCGACATGGGTATGATCACGCAAGATGATGTTGTCATTGCCCTTTCCAATTCCGGCGAATCATCTGAAGTCACGACTCTAATTCCATTACTAAAACGTTTACATGTGCCTTTAATTGCCATGACCGGTAATGACAACTCTACCCTTGCGCAATCCGCCGATAGCCATCTTAACGTAGGCGTAGATAAAGAAGCCTGTCCACTAGATCTCGCCCCTACATCCAGTACGACAGTGGCTCTGGTTATGGGCGATGCCTTGGCTATTTCACTGTTAGAAGCCCGTGGTTTCACCGCAGAACAATTTGCCTTTAGTCATCCAGGTGGCAGCCTTGGCCGTCGCTTACTGTTAAAAGTGAAAACCATCATGCACTCTGATAATCAAATTCCTCAAGTGCAGCTAGGAACATCCATTAAAGAAGCCTTGTTAGAAATGACACAAAAAGGCTTGGGCATGACGACAGTAGTGAATGCAGATAAGTCTCTGGCTGGTATCTTCACCGATGGTGATTTACGTCGTGCTTTAGACAAGGACGTGGACTTCCACACCACGCCGGTGGAGCAAGTCATGACTCAAAATTGCGCGACCATTGACCCAGAAAAACTAGCCGCAGAAGCCCTTCAAGTCATGGAAGAGAAAAAAATTAACGCGCTTGTCGCCATGGAACTGGGGCAAGTGGTAGGTGTCATTAATATGCATGACCTATTACGAGCCGGAGTCATTTAATGCGCAAGCGTTATATCGTGACCATTTTGACGGCCTTGGCCATCGTGGCCTATATGGCTGTCGATGATCAACACACTACGGTAGAGATCGTTTCACAGGACCTTGTCGATCAAGAGCCAGACTACATTGTCCACGGATTAAGTGCGGATAGCTTCTCAGAAGACGGCCACCTCAGCCAGCAGATTAATGCGGTCACAGCAACCCATTACCCAGCAGATGATATTACTGTATTAGAAAAACCCGCTTTAATCCTATACGAAGCGGGTAATCCGAAATGGGGCGTGCGCAGCGAGAGTGGGCGCTTACTCAAACAAAAAGATATCCACCTAACTGGCGATGTCATTATTGTACCTCTGCACGAATCCGGTGGTGATTTCAGCCTCACCACCGCCAGTTTATATATAGACTTAGCTAGCCAAATGGCCGACACTGATGACAAGGTCAGTATCGAAAGTGACAGCAGTGAATTGCTTGCCACCGGCATGACCATATTCTTAGATAAACAATTGGTTACGTTTAAATCCCAGGTACGAGGTCGTCATGATCCCAAAGCTCAATAGTTGCCTATTATGCTTATGCGTACTCATCAGCAATCATAGCTGGGGCTTACCCGACGACAGCGAACAAGAGATTCATATCGCCAGTGATTCTGCTTCTTTAGACAAATTAAAAGGCGAAATTATTTACACCGGCAATGTGAGCATGCAACAAGGCTCACTCAATATACACGCACAAAAAGTCACCATTATTCGCAGCAATGAGGGCCTTGAACGCATTATTGCGGAAGGCAACCCCGCCCGATACGAACAAACATTGAGCGAAAAAGATGGTAAAACCCTTGCCTATGGCGAAACCATTATTTACAACACCCAGATCAAGCAACTCACGCTGTTAAATAACGCCGGCTTAGAAAAGCAAGGCAATCTGTTTTCCGGCGATAAAATCGTGTACTTGATTAACGAACAAAAAGTAAAAGCTGAAAGCCCAGAACAACAAAACCGTATCCGTATGGTGATTCAGCCTCAAAAGGATAAGGAATCCTAACGCAATGGCAGTATTGCAAGCGCAACATTTGGCCAAAAGCTATGGCCCAAGACAAGTCGTAAAAGACGTTTCCATGTCCATTGAAAGCGGACAAATTGTGGGGCTATTAGGGCCTAACGGCGCAGGAAAAACCACCTGCTTTTATATGATCGTCAACCTTGTCACCTCTGACAAAGGCCGCGTACTCATTGATGACAAAGACATTACCGATTTACCCATGCACGGCCGCGCGCAAAAAGGCATAGGCTATTTACCACAAGAAGCCAGCATATTTCGCAAGCTCACCGTAGCCAATAACATCATGGCCATATTAGAAACTCGCAAAGAATTGAGCCATACTGAGCGTAAAGAAAAATTAGAAAATTTGTTGGATGAATTTCATATCCAACACATCCGTGACAGCTTGGGGATGGCGCTATCCGGAGGGGAAAGACGACGCGTGGAAATTGCTCGTGCATTGGCTGCAGAACCGTCATTCATTCTACTTGATGAACCCTTTGCCGGTGTTGACCCAATCTCAGTGGGTGATATAAAAAGCATTGTGAAACAATTAAAAAAACGTGGACTAGGTGTTTTGATTACCGATCACAACGTACGCGAAACCCTCGATATTTGTGAAAAAGCCTATATCGTCGGTAACGGACACATCATTGCCGAAGGCTCTGCTGACGATGTGCTATCGAATCAGCAAGTGAAAGATATTTATTTAGGTGATGACTTTAAGTTGTAATCTTGTATATTCAAGACAACGAGTCAAACGTGCTATGGGATTAAGCAGTAAAATATGAAAGCGTCGCTCCAACTTAAAATGGGTCAGCAGCTGACCATGACTCCTCAGCTGCAACAGGCCATCCGTTTATTACAGCTTTCTACACTCGATTTACAGCAAGAAATTCAAACTGCGTTGGATTCCAACCCACTATTGGATGTGGATGAAGAGTTCGACAACGAACCCAGTCAAGACATCAATTCGCAACGTGAAGACACCAGCGAAACCAAAAGTAACGACGACAATCAATCTGACGAGCCCACCGCTGCAGATGATTGGAGTGAAAACATCCCTGATGAATTATCGACCGACAGCGAATGGGATGATACTTGGCAAGCCTCTGCAGCCCCTACCTCCATGACTGAAAGCCATTCCGGATCATCCGGCGATGACTTTGATATGGACAGCCGCAATGGCAGTACTGACGATCTTCAAGATCATCTTTTGTGGCAGCTGAACCTGACTCCCATGTCGGATAACGATCATCTTATCGCCATCAATATCATTGAAGGCGTTGATGATGATGGTTACCTCAAAGTTGAACTGCAAGAAATTGTTGATTCGCTAGACCCAGAATTAGACATTGAACTCGACGAAGTAGAAGCAGTTTTGCATCTTCTGCAGCAGTTTGAACCCAGCGGCGTCTGCGCGCGTAATTTACAAGAGTGCTTGTCGCTACAATTACGTCAGTTACCGCAAGAAACCCCATGGCTACCACTGGCACAGACCCTGATTGATGAGCACATCGAATTATTAGGCTCTAAAGATTACGCCGCCTTGATGCGCAAACTGAAAGTGAAAGAAGACGAGTTGAAAGTCGTGATCCGTGGTATTCAAGAATTAAACCCACGCCCAGGCTCTCAAATTGATCCGCAAACCAGCGAATACGTTATCCCTGATGTCATGGTGCGTAAGATCAAAGGCGAATGGCGCGTAGAACTCAACCCGGAAATCGCGCCAAAACTGCGCATAAATGAGCACTACGCTTCCATGGTGAAGCGTGCCGACAGCAGTGCTGATAACAATTTCATCAAAGATCATCTTCAAGAAGCTCGCTGGTTCCTCAAGAGCTTGCAAAGTCGTAACGAAACACTGTTGAAAGTCGCCATGAAAATTGTGGAATACCAACAAGACTTCTTGGAGCAAGGGGATGAGGCCATGAAGCCCCTTGTGTTACACGATATTGCCGAAGCCGTTGGCATGCATGAGTCCACGATATCCCGTGTGACAACACAAAAGTACATGCATACACCTGCTGGTATTTATGAATTAAAGTATTTCTTCTCTAGTCATGTAAGCACCACCAGTGGTGGCGAGTGCTCTTCCACTGCCATTCGCGCCATGATCAAAAAACTGATTGCGGCAGAAAGTGCGAAGAAACCCTTGAGCGACAGCAAAATCGCCACCATGTTAGAAGAAGAAGGCATTAAGGTTGCACGTAGAACAGTAGCGAAATATCGTGAAGCGATGCATATACCACCGTCAAATGAACGTAAACGTTTGGTATAGATCAATTTATGAGTTGAGCAAAGAGTTACACTGGTTTTCGCCGGTAGCCTATACTTAAGGTTATCTGCACATTCACGCACGCCATTTCGGCGTGCCGACAGTAGGAGCCATCTATGCAAATTAATATCAGCGGCCACCATGTTGAAGTGACTGAAGCCCTAAAGGACTACGTCCACTCTAAAGTTGAAAAACTTGAGCGACATTTTGACAACATAACCAATGTGCAAGTAACACTCACTGTAGAAAAATTAGTACAAAAGGCAGAGGCCACCATTCACGCCTCAGGCGCTGAACTTCACGCCAATGCCGACCATGAAGACATGTATGCAGCCATTGACGGCTTAACCGATAAGTTAGACCGCCAATTAATTAAACATAAAGAAAAGATGGTTAACCACCGCAATGGAAGTAGCCACTAACCCGATATGACCTCTAGTATTTCTCAAATTTTAACCATTGAGCGCACCCAACTGGGTGCGCACTGCAGCAGTAAAAAGAAACTGATTGAATACATCAGCCAATTCTTGGCCTCTAAAATCGAAGATGCGCAAGCAGACGATATTTATGAGCGCCTCATCGCCAGAGAAAAGCTAGGCAGTACCGGCATCGGCGAAGGTATTGCAATCCCCCATTCTCGTTTAGAAGAATGTGACGACACCATTGGTGCTTTATTTATTTTGGATGAAGCCATTGACTTTGACGCCATAGATCGTAAACCTGTAGACATAGTGTTTGTCATGCTGGTGCCGGCTGAAGCCAATGAACAGCATCTAAAAACCCTAAGTATGTTGGCGCAAAAGTTCAGTGAAGCAAGCTATCGTTCACAACTAAGAACAGCCAAGAATCAAGAAGAGTTATATCAACTCGCTATCGCATAACATTAAAGGCAAATTATGAAGCTTGTGGTGATCAGCGGCCGCAGTGGCTCTGGAAAAAGTACCGCATTAGATCTTTTAGAAGATCTAGGCTTCTATTGCATTGATAACCTGCCCGTGGGCCTATTGCAAAACCTGTTGGATCAAATCCAAAGTGGCTCATCTCAAATGCAGTCTGTTGCTGTGAGTATCGATGCGCGCAACATACAATCGGACTTAGCCAATTTCTCGCAGATCATGAATCACCTTGATCGCAAGCAATGTCAGCTTGAGATCATTTATTTAGATGCCCACACAGACACCCTGCTGACACGCTTCAGCGCAACCCGACGCAAGCACCCTCTTACAGGTCCGGATGTGCCTCTATTAGAAGCCATCGACCGTGAAAAATCCGTACTACAGCACATTGCGGATATGGCGGATCTCACCGTCGATACCACGCATTTATCCATGCACCAGTTGCGCAGCTTAATCAAAGAGCGAGTGGTACAGAAACAAGGCAGTGAAATGTCATTATTGTTTGAATCCTTCGGTTTCAAACACGGCATCCCCAATGACAGTGATCTAGTATTTGATGTGCGTTGTTTAGCGAACCCCTATTGGGACCCTGCGTTGCGTCAATACACAGGCCAAGATGCACCCATTCAAGCCTTTTTAGAAGGCGATGATCACGTTAATACCATGTTTGAAGACATAGATGCCTTTCTCACTAAGTGGCTTCCTCAATTCGAGGCCAATAACCGCACCTACATGACAGTTAGCATTGGCTGCACCGGTGGACAACATCGCAGTGTTTACATGGCTGAGCGCCTTTTCAATGCGTATCAAGATAAATTCTCAAATGTGCAAGTCCGTCATCGCGAACTAAACCTCTAGGCCAACCTACACACACTCACTACTAGACAGATCTGAATTTGGCCGATAAGGTAGCGCTTCTATCCCTATTAGCCAGTATTGATATGCTTGAAAACTCCATCACAATAATAAATAAATTGGGTTTGCACGCACGGGCCGCCGCCAAATTGGTTTCCACCGCATCCACCTATTCCAGCAAGGTTAAAATCAGCTTCAACGACAAAGAAGTGGATGGCAAGAGCATCATGTCCGTCATGATGTTAGCAGCCTGCCAAGGATCGGAAATCACCCTTAAAGTAGATGGCCACGATGAAGAGGCCGCCATGGATGCCATTATCGATCTGATCAATGATTATTTTGGCGAAGGCGAATAACCTAACCTCTGTAAAAACCCCTAATTAAATCAAGCTTCTAGACTACACTTTTGAATAAGGGTCGTAGCCTGTCACGGCCTTTATCGGTACAATCCCACCCTGAATTGAAGGGATAGCACTATGTCCAGGGGCGAGCATAAACACAGCAAACTGGTTCACCTAGGTGCCGCATTAGAAAGCGGTGCTTTGGCACAGGTACGTCGTATTCTTAACAGCGACTTACAAGCGGCTGATGTTGCTCATCTTTTAGAATCCTCTCCCCCAAAAGAGCGTAACCTATTATGGGAACTCATCGACGAAGAAAACGAAGGTGAGGTACTCCAGCATCTAAACGATGAGTTACAAAGCTGGCTACTCAACCGCATGAGCGTGGAAGAAGTAGCCAACGCCATGTCCGATCTTGATACCGATGACGTGGCTGACCTACTGCAAATACTTCCAGACACGGTTACTCAAGAAGTCCTCACCACCATGGACTCACAAGACCGTGCCCGCATCGAGGCCATCCTCTCCTATCCAGAGGACAGTGCAGGCGGTCTGATGAACACGGATACCGTGACGGTTCGTCCGGACATCACGCTTGAAGTGGTATTGCGTTACCTACGCCGCCACCGTGCCTTACCGGACATGACGGATAATCTATTAGTGGTGAACCGTCGTGATGAATTCATCGGCGTACTGCCCATTAACAAAATATTAGTGAGTGATCCAGACACCACCGTACGTGAAGTCATGAACACAGATGTCATTACTATCCGAGCGGATATGCCCGACACTCAGGTAGCACAGCTTTTCGAACGTCATGACTTAATTTCAGCCCCTGTAGTGGACGATCAAACTTACAAGCTACTCGGCCGTATCACCATCGATGACGTGGTTGACGTAATCCGGGAAGAGGCCGATCACTCCCTCATGAGTATGGCGGGTCTGGATGAAGACGAAGACACCTTTGCGCCGGCCTTTAAAACCAGCCGTCGTCGTGCGGTATGGTTAGGCATCAACCTACTAACCGCCTTCCTCGCCAGTGCTGTAATTGGATTATTCCAAGGCACCATAGATAAAGTCGTAGCATTGGCGGTATTAATGCCCATTGTTGCCAGTATGGGCGGTATTGCCGGCAGTCAAACGTTAACATTAGTGATTCGTGGTCAGGCCATTGGTCATATCGATTCCAACAACATTGGCTGGCTGCTCAACCGTGAATTTTTAGTGGGGCTAAGCAACGGTATTTTATGGGCCATTGTGATTGCCCTTGCCACTTATATTTGGTTCCAAGACATTCAAATTTCCACCATTATTGCCATTGCCATTGTGATCAACTTGGTGGTGGCTGCCCTAGCCGGTGCATTCCTGCCTATCTTGCTAAAACGTTTGAATATTGACCCTGCCTTAGCCGGTGGTGTGGTATTAACGACCATCACGGATGTAGTTGGTTTCTTTGCATTCCTAGGTTTAGCCGCTAGCTTTTATTTATAAACACTGTTTGGTTTCCCCATGAGCGAATACGACGACGATCAATTTGAAGAATACTCAGGCCCGAGTAAGTCCCAAGTCAAAAGAGAAATGCACGCCCTACAGGAACTAGGCAAACGCATTTGTGAACTACCCAAGAAGCAACTTAAGCTTTTGCCCCTATCGGCTACCATGATAGAAGCCGTTGCAGAGTGGGATCGCATTAAAAAGAACGAAGCCAAACGACGCCACTTACAATATGTCGGTAAAGTGATGCGCACGGAAGACGTAGACGCCATTCAATTAGCCTTGGACAAACAAGACCCAAGCAGTGATGAATACAACCGCGTACTCCATCAGCAAGAAAAATGGCGTGAAAAATTAATTCTGGGCGGAAAAGATGCCCTTAGTGAATTTTGCGAGCAGTTTGAAGTAACAGATATCCAACATTTGCGACAATTAATTCGCAATGCTGTTAAAGAGCAAGGAGCAAAAGAAGCGAATCCAGACGCTCCAGCTAAAAGCGGCAAGACCGCCGCTCGTAAATTATTTTTGTATATTAAAACCTTCTACCCAGCTTAAGACTTGAATAATTTTTTGTGTTGTCGGATTGGCATGTTCCGGCGACACATCTCAAGTTGAGAAAAATCCAAATCCGCCACCAACACTTGCTCGGTCTCATTATCGGCCTGTACCAATATTTCACCATTAGGTGAAACCACCATACTTTGCCCCCAGGTGCGGCGCCCATCTTCGTGTACGCCTACTTGGTTTGCCGCCAAAATGAAACTCTGGGTCTCAATGGCTCTGGCACGTAATAAAATTTCCCAATGTTTACGCCCTGTCTCAAACGTGAAGGCTGACGGAACCGTAATAATGTCACAACCTAATTGCTGGTAAATTTGATACAACTCAGGAAATCTTAAGTCATAACAAATACTCAAACCCAAGGTGTGTTCATCCAAACTGACTGTCTTAGGGTGATGCCCAGCAATAAACGTATCCGATTCACGATAACGACCTTTTTCATCTGCCACATCCACATCAAATAAATGAATTTTGTCATAGCGATTTATGCACTCTCCATTTGGTGAAAACACCAAACAACTGGCAGACACTTTTTCAGTTCCATTCAATTCATCAGGCAACATAGGCACTGACCCACAAACCAGAAAGAGATTTAGCTCTTGAGCCCAAGTGGAAAATATTGATAACACATCATTTTCAGTAAAGCGTGCCTGTGCTAAATGATATTGATTACTAACACCTAGACACGCAAACATTTCAGGTAATACAGCTAAGTTTGCACCTTTCTCAGCCGCTTGTACTAAATATGAATGAGCCTTAGATAAGTTAGCATCCACATCGCGAACACTAGTCATTTGAATAACGGCGCAACGCATTAGTCATCCCCTAAACCGAAGAAATCCTTCATACGATACCAAAATCCTTTGTCTTGTTTGCCTTCAATTTCGTTATCAAAACGTTTCATTAATTGTAAATTTGGCTCATCCCATGAACCGGTTAATTTGTACGTCGCACTGGTGTATTTTTCAATTTGATCACCAACCAATTGCTCGCCCACAAATAAAGACGCCGCCACTGGTGGCGCAAAACCCGCTAAGATAGCCACGAAAGGTAATGTACTGGTAATCGGAAACGTCACCGATAGCTCTTGATTCAACATTTTATTATTTAAGTTCACCGTGCCACTTGCGGCAAACTTCGCAGACGGCCCTTTAATATCCAGAGTATCCACTATGGTCATGACACCCTCTTTAATTGCCACCTTGCCGGATACCGAATCAAAGTGAAGACCGCTTTGATATACGTCAGAAAAATCCAAACGTAAGCGTCGACCAATCGCACCAAAGTTAAGAATGCCAAACGCGCTTAATGCACCTGTTTCACCTGCATCCAAAAAGCGCCCATCTTTTAATGTGACACCAGCCGATCCATTTAACAAATGGTTGTCGATTGCGGTTGGGCTTGCTTGCCACGATAGGTCTAAATTCGCTTTAGCATCTTTAGCTTCCAATACAGGTTTGGCACGCCATGCTTTTTGTATACCGCCTACATCATTGCTGGATAAATTTAATTTCACCTGAGTACTTTCAGGTTTTAGTTTTGACTTTTTCCAAATTACACTGCCTTTTACATCTAGCTTTTTAATTGTGCCATCAATGTCACTCAGCGACACCAGATCGTCTTGACTGCGCATCTTTCCATGCCAGCGCCCGTAATTTCGTGGACCCACAAATATTTCATCCACTTTTAAATTCACATCAGGAAACATAGAAGGCGATAATGCAGCAAACATATCAGTTTCTTCATTATCATCTTGATCACTTTCAGTTAAGGCTGGCCAGTGAATGTAATCTAAATCTAACTCGATGTGTTTGCCTTCAGACCAAGTTACTAAACCTTTCGCTATGGGAGCCTCCACATAAATATCCCACGCATTTTTTCTGGATTGAATATCGGCTTTCACTTGATCAAACACCATATGATCATAAATTAGGCGGTCTGTGCTCAAGTTTATATTGCGAATATTTGATGACGATTCTTCCTTGGTTTGCGTACTTACCAGCCCCAAATTATTTGCAACTTCAAGCCAGGGTTTAACGTTAATTTCAGAGACATGACCTTGCACCACTAGTCCCGGCGTGCTGGGAATATAAGCTTCCGTTGAGCCTAAATAAACCTGACCAGAATAAATAGAACCCTGCTTTAAGTGCATGGCTAGATTTACTTGATCCGCATAAGACAAAGATAGTTTTTGACCGTCTTCAAGAGCTAAACGTAACTGAAATGGCGCGGTTTGAATTGATTTTTTGTCGAAGGGCTCGGGTAAAGCCACTTGAATACCTTGTAAATTTGAACTCAGCTCTAATCCAGTAAACCCCGAATCCTTTCCACTAATCTTAAAGTGGCCATTGAAATCAGACTTACCAGAAATCGGCTTCAATAAATCGAGTGCCAGCCAGCTTTTAATATTACTGACATCAACTGGTGCACTAAACTGAATATCTGTATCAAAACCTTCCTTATGTACATCAGATTTAATTGAAGCTAGAAGAGGCTGCTGCCATAAGCTAGCATTTAGCCATTTTGAGGAAATACCTTGGCTATTTCGATAGCGGATTGCGCCGTTAATTTGATCAAAATCTAAATTAACATCAGTAATACTTAACTGTGCATTTTTAACGTTTACATCTATATCTGCCACAATTCCTTTGTCGACATTGGAAAAGGGGATACGCAAGCCTAATTGTGTAGAATGTTTACCGCTGGACTTCCAGTTATCCATAATTGAATTTACGACAACACTTAATGGTGTGTGCTGAAAGTAGCCCAGTCCTTCATGTACATCGCCCTCTACTTTGGCATTAACCCAGAGTTGATTGTTTTCTGCTCCATCAAACACAACCTGACTTTGTCCTATCTTCCCGCCTAATGTATTTCCAGATTTGATGCTGGCAAAGACTCGGTCATTTTCAATAAATAAATCACCCGTAATCTGGCTGATGGAGGGCCAGTCTGTTTGATATTTCACCGTTGCGTTATTCGCACC
>JABXIK010000091.1 GCA_013373125.1 Gammaproteobacteria bacterium
ATTAAGCGAACGCTTCAACAGTTTATCAAACACAAACGGCCCAAACGGCAATAACGACGCCACCACCCCACTGGGCATAGCCCACAAAGGTAACTTCACCTTCGCAGCCGTTGACATCAACATATACACATACAACATAAACAACACACCATGAGCCATACCAATGTATTTGACCGGCTCAACAATCCCCATGTAATACTTCAACGGCATCGCCACAAGCAATAACAACAAAAACGACAAACCTTCAAAATATCCTGTCCACGTGAGTGGCTTTAATGAAACCTGTGACATAACAATCCGATTTTTAAAAAATAACTTTTACTAATACAACTGGCATAAAAAAAGGCAGCCTAAGCTGCCTTTTTCAACAAACCAAGCGTTGATTAATCTTCAGATTCTTCAACAACTTCGCTTGCTTCTGGACGATCTACTAGCTCTACGTAAGCCATAGGAGCGTTGTCGCCTGCACGGAAACCGCACTTAAGAATACGTAGGTAACCGCCGTTACGTTCTTGGTAACGAGGACCAAGTTCGTTGAACAGTTTACCAACCGCTTCTTTAGAGCGAGTGCGAGAGAAAGCCAAACGACGGTTAGCAACAGAATCTTCTTTTGCTAGCGTAATTAAAGGCTCTGCCACACGACGTAACTCTTTTGCTTTAGGCAAAGTAGTTTTAATGATCTCGTGTTCGAACAACGACACTGCCATGTTCTTGAACATAGCTTGACGGTGCGAACTGGTTCGGTTTAAGTGACGACCACTTTTACGATGGCGCATGATTTAATTCCTTACCTCAAACCTGCCTTAGGCAAGCGCTTTGTCATCTTTTTTCAAACTAGCTGGTGGCCAGTTCTCTAGGTGCATACCAAGAGACAAACCGCGAGAAGCCAACACGTCTTTAATTTCGGTTAATGACTTCTTACCCAAGTTAGGGGTTTTCAGCAACTCAACTTCGGTGCGCTGAATCAGATCACCGATGTAGTAAATGTTTTCTGCTTTTAAGCAGTTTGCAGAACGTACTGTTAGCTCTAGATCATCAACCGGGCGAAGTAGGATCGGATCGATTTCGTCTTCCACTTCAACTGGCTCTGGCTCGGCTTCATTTTGCAAGTCTACGAACACTGCAAGCTGTTGCTGCAGGATGGTAGCAGAGCGACGGATCGCTTCTTCTGGCTCAATGGTGCCGTTTGTTTCTAGATCAATAACCAGCTTATCTAAATCAGTACGCTGTTCGACACGAGCGTTTTCAACACCGTAAGCTACACGCTTAACCGGGCTGTAAGTCGCATCTAACTGCAATTTACCAATTGCTTTTGTCTCTTCTTCGTTTTGGTTGCGAGACTCTACAGTCTCATAACCACGACCTGCTGCTACTTTGATGTTCACTTTCAAAGAACCTTTATCAGCCAAGTTGGCGATAACGTGTTCTGGGTTAGCGATTTCAACACCGTGATCCAATTGGATATCAGCAGCAGTAACCTGACCTGCGCCAGATTTTTGTAGAGTAAGATAAGCTTCTTCACGCTCATGCAGCTTAACTGCAACACCTTTAAGGTTTAGCAAGATTTCGATAACGTCTTCTTGCACACCTTCAATAGTGCTGTACTCATGAAGAACACCTTCAATTTCAACTTCTACAATGGCAGCGCCAGGCATAGAAGAGAGAAGGATACGACGCAACGCAGCACCTAAAGTGTGGCCAAAGCCACGTTCTAATGGCTCCAGAGTTACTTTTGCCTGAGTATTGCTAACCTGCTCTACCTGAATGTGGCGCGGAGTTAGAAATTCGTTCACTGAACGCTGCATAGCTGCCCCTGTTCTTAATTACTTAGAGTACAATTCGACGATCAATTGTTCATTGATCTCGGCTGATAACTCAGAACGTTCAGGAACTGCTTTGAACGTACCTTCCATTTTCTTGGTATCAACGTCGATCCAAGCGATGTCGCCACGTTGAGATGCTAGATCTAAAGCACCTTTAATACGTAGTTGGTTCTTCGCTTTTTCACGTACTGCAACCACATCGCCTGCTTTCACTTGGAAAGAAGCTACGTTTACGGTTTGACCGTTAACGGAGATCGCTTTGTGAGATACCAATTGACGTGCTTCAGCGCGAGTTGAGCCAAAGCCCATGCGATAAACCACGTTATCCAAACGAGTTTCAAGAAGCTGAAGTAGGTTTTCACCTGTTGCACCTTTAACACGTGCTGCTTCTTTGTAGTAGCCACGGAATTGCTTTTCAAGAATGCCGTAGATACGACGTACTTTTTGCTTTTCACGTAGTTGTAAACCATAGTCAGATAGACGGCCACGGCCTGCACCGTGTACACCTGGCTTGGTTTCTAATTTACATTTTGAGTCTAGTGCACGAACGCCGCTCTTCAAGAAAAGGTCAGTACCTTCACGACGAGACAGCTTACACTTAGGACCAATATATCGAGCCATAGTTCTGTCCCCTTATACGCGACGTTTCTTAGGTGGACGGCAACCGTTGTGAGGAATAGGTGTCACATCAGTAATGTTGCCAATCTTGTAGCCACATGCATTTAATGCACGTACAGCTGATTCACGACCAGGACCTGGACCTTTAACTTCCACGTCTAGGTTTTTCAAACCGTACTCTTTTGCAGCTTCACCAGCGCGTTCCGCAGCAACCTGTGCAGCGAAAGGGGTACTCTTACGAGAACCACGGAAACCAGAACCACCGGCAGTTGCCCAAGATAGAGCGTTACCCTGACGGTCAGTAATAGTTACGATAGTGTTGTTAAATGACGCATGGATGTGCGCCACGCCGTCTACGACGGACTTTTTAATTTTTTTCTTAACGTTACGTTGTGGCTTTGCCATAAATCAACCCTGCCCTATTAACGCTTAATTGGCTTACGTGGGCCCTTACGGGTACGCGCATTAGTTTTCGTGCGCTGGCCACGTAGAGGCAGACTGCGACGGTGGCGAATACCGCGGAAACAACCAAGATCCATCAAACGCTTGATGCTCATGGATACTTCACGACGAAGATCACCTTCAACAGTATATTTGCCAACTTCGGTACGGATCTCATCTAACTTCTCGTCAGATAGATCAGCAATTTTAGTTGATTCTTCAATACCAACTGCTTTACAAATTTGCTTAGCAGTAGGCAAGCCAACACCATATACATACGTCAAAGAGATGACTGCATGCTTGTTGTCAGGAATGTTTACACCGGCTATACGAGCCATTTTTCACCCCATCACGCAATTTCGCGTGTTAGTGCTTGTATCTGGATAGGCACAATAAAGAATCCTCGGCCAGAGCGCAAACCCTGGCCGATTAAGCCTATCCCCCTGTTACAACGTCGGTGGGGATTAACCTTGACGTTGTTTGTGCTTAGGATCTGTACAGATCACGCGCACACTGCCGTTACGACGAATGATTTTACATTCACGGCAAATCTTCTTCACTGAAGCACGTACTTTCATGGAAAGTCTCCAGTTAGACCTCGATTAGCGTACCAAACCGCCGCCAATACCATTCAAATTTGACTTCTTCATAAGGCTTTCGTACTGATGAGACATCAGGTGCGATTGCACTTGTGACATGAAGTCCATGACCACCACCACTACGATAAGTAGGGAGGTACCACCAAAGTAGAAGGGCACGTCGGCCGCCACCACCAAGAATTGGGGCAGCAATGATACAGCAGTTATGTATAAAGCGCCAAATAAAGTTAATCGACCTAACACACCATCAACATATTGGGCGGTTTGTAGTCCCGGACGGATACCTGGGATAAAGGCCCCAGACTTCTTAAGGTTCTCCGATATATCCTTGCTGTTGAACATCAAGGCTGTATAGAAGTAGCAGAAGAAGATAACCGCTAGAGAAAACAAAATCAGGTATAAAGGCTGGCTTGGACCTAGGGCCAAAGACACATCTTGTAACCATTCCATACCTTCGGTACGTCCAAACCACTGACCGATCGAAGCCGGGAACAGTAGGATAGAAGAGGCGAAGATAGGTGGAATCACACCTGCCATGTTAATTTTAAGTGGTAAGTGACTGCTTTGAGCCGCAAATACTTTGCGACCTTGCTGACGCTTAGCGTAATTGATTGCAATGCGACGCTGACCGCGTTCTACGAATACAACGAAAGCAACAATCAATACTGCAAGCACGGCAATGGCCAACAATAATGCAATGTTGGTATCACCCTGACGAGCAGATTCAAAAGATTGACCGATGGCACCAGGCAAGCCTGCAACGATACCGGCAAAAATCAGTAGCGAAATACCGTTACCGATACCACGCTCTGTCACCTGCTCGCCCAACCACATTAAGAAAACCGCGCCACATACAAATGATGAAACCGCAGTTAAGTAATACAGTGGGGACGCGTCAAATGACACACCTTGACTGGCAAGGCCGGCGGAAACGCCGAAACCTTGAACCAGCGCTAACAGCACGGTGCCGTAGCGGGTGTACTGACTGATTTTACGACGACCAGCTTCACCCTCTTTTTTGAGGGCTTCAAGCTGCGGGCTCACCGCCGATAATAACTGCATGATAATCGATGCAGAAATGTACGGCATGATACCTAGAGCGAAGATCGACATACGCTCCAATGCACCACCGGAGAACATGTTAAACATGCTCAAAATGGTGCCTTGGTTCTGTTCGAACAACGCCGCTAGACGATCAGGGTTGATACCAGGTACCGGAATATGTGCACCGATACGGTATACGACAATCGCTAGGATAACGAATTTGATACGAGACCAAAGTTCGCCTAGTCCTGCGGGTGCCATACCTGTTGGTAGTGAGCCTTGCTTAGCCATCTAAAATGGTCCTTATTCTTCGATTTTACCGCCAGCGGCTTCAATTGCAGCTTTCGCGCCTTTGGTCACTTTAAGACCTTTAACGGTTACAGCTTTATTGATTTCGCCAGATAGAATCACGCGCGCACGCTTGATTTTGTCACCGATGATATCGGCTTTTTTCAATGCGTCTAGGTCAACTACGTCCACACCAGCAGCCGCTAATTCGTTTAGACGAATTTCAGCAACGTATTGTGCTTGACGAGAAGTAAAACCAAATTTTGGTAGACGACGCTGTAAAGGCATCTGACCACCCTCGAAACCTGGCTTCACGCGGCCGCCAGAACGAGATTTTTGACCTTTATGGCCACGACCACCTGTTTTACCCAAGCCGCTACCGATACCACGGCCAACACGCTTGCCAGAAGGACGAGAACCAGGTGCTGGGCTAAGAGCATTAAGTTTCATATTACTCTGCCTCCACTTTCACCATGTAGTAAACCTTGTTGATCATGCCGCGAACCGCTGGCGTGTCTTCAAGTTCTACTGTGTGACCGATACGGCGAAGTCCTAAACCCTTCATGGTTGCGATGTGCTTAGGAAGCTTGCCAATAGTACTGCGAGTTTGTGTTACTTTAACTTTTGCCATGTCGGATTACCCCAGAATTTCTTCTACAGATTTACCGCGCTTGGCAGCTACCTGCTCAGGACTACGCATTTCACGAAGACCATTCACAGTAGCACGTACTACGTTTACCGGATTGGTAGAGCCGTAGCACTTCGCTAACACGTTATGTACACCTACGATTTCAAGAACCGCACGCATCGCACCACCGGCGATGATACCAGTACCTTGAGATGCAGGTTGCATGTACACCTTAGAAGCACCGTGACGGGCTTTAACTGGGTACTGCAATGTGTCGCCATCAAGCTGTACAGTGATCATGTTACGCTTAGCTTGTTCCATTGCTTTTTGAATAGCAGTTGGAACTTCACGTGCTTTACCACGACCAAAACCTACTTTGCCTTTACCATCGCCCACTACGGTTAACGCAGTGAAACCGAAGATACGGCCACCTTTAACTACTTTCGCTACACGGTTAACTTGAACTAACTTTTCTTGTAGTTCACCTTCACCGTTGCGTTCTACACGTTCATTTGCCATGTTCCGCCCCTTAGAATTCCAAGCCGCCTTCGCGGGCCGCATCAGCTAAAGCTTTTAGACGACCGTGGTATTTAAAACCAGAGCGATCAAAAGCTACTTTTTTGATGCCTTTAGCAATGGCACGCTCAGCGATTAGCTGGCCTACTTTTGCTGCGGCTTCAGCATTACCGGTTTTACCTTCACGTAGATCTTTCTCTACAGTAGAAGCGGTTGCTAAAACTTGAGCACCATCGGACGAAATGATCTGGGCGTAAATATGACGTGGAGTACGGTTTACACACAGACGGGTCGCACCTAGTTCACGCATCTTGATGCGAGAACGGCGAGCACGACGAATACGCGCTGTTTTCTTCTCGTTCATGATCTAAACCCTATTTCTTCTTGGCTTCTTTACGACGTACATTTTCGTCAGCATAACGAACACCTTTACCTTTATAAGGCTCTGGTGGACGGTAACCGCGAATTTCCGCTGCAACTTGACCTACTTTTTGTTTATCCACACCTTTGATAACAATCTCGGTCTGGCTAGGAGTTTCAGCAGTAACGCCTTCTGGAAGCTCATAATCAACAGGGTGAGAAAAACCTAGCGTTAGGTTCAAAGTAGAACCGGTCGCTTTTGCACGGTAACCAACACCTTGCAAAATTAGTTTCTTTTCGAAACCCTGACTCACACCAGTAACCATGTTGCTTACTAGTGCACGGAAAGTACCTGCTAATGCATTTGACTTTTTAGCGCCATCTTTAGGAGCGAAAGTCAGTACATTCTCTTCTTGTTTAATAACAACTGAAGAGTTCAGATCTAAATCTAATGATCCTTGCTTACCTTTAACAGTGATCTGTGCGTCAGAAACTTTCACTTCTACGCCAGCTGGTAAGGTAACAGGAGCTTTTGCTACTCGAGACATCTCAAACTCCCCTTAGAATACCGTACAGATCACTTCACCACCGATACCAGCAGCACGAGCCGCACGATCAGTCATGATACCTTTAGAAGTAGAGATAATTGCGATGCCTAGGCCCGCTTCTACTTTAGGTAGTTCAGTGTTCGCCTTGTAAGTACGAAGACCAGGACGAGAAACGCGTTCGATGCGCTCGATTACTGGCTTACCTTCATAGTACTTAAGGTCGATGTTTAATGTCGGTTTAACGTCACCGTCAACCGCATAGTTAGCAATGTAACCTTCGTTCTTTAGAACTTCAGCTACAGACGCCTTCATTTTTGAAGAAGGCATAGCAACAGTGGCTTTACCAGCGCCCTGCGCATTGCGAATACGAGTGAACATATCCGCCAAAGTATCTTGCATACTCATGCTTTAACCTCTCTGTTGTGCAGCGACCCGCGCGACCGAAGTCACGCGGGGAATGCTTACCAACTGGCCTTTTTAAGACCTGGGATGTTGCCCATCATACCTTGCTCGCGAATCATGATGCGAGAAAGTTTGAACTTACGGTACACGCCGTGTGGGCGGCCCGTCATTTGACAACGGTTTTGTAAGCGGCTCTTAGAAGAGTCACGTGGCAATTTCTGTAGCGCCATTTGCGCATTCCATACTTCTTCTTCAGAAGAAGCTGGGTTTTTGATAATTGCACGTAGCGCTTCACGCTTTTCAGCGTATTTTGCCACTTGTTTTTCGCGCTTCAGCTCGCGCTGTTTCATCGAAATCTTAGCCATAGTCCTACTCCTTAGTTACGGAACGGGAAGTTCAGTGCACGAAGTAGAGCACGGCCTTCTTCGTTGGTACGCGCAGTAGTGGTCACAGTGATGTCAAGACCACGAACTTTATCCACTTTATCGTATTCGATTTCAGGGAAAATGATCTGCTCTTTAACACCCATGCTGTAGTTACCACGGCCGTCGAACGATTTACCGTTCAAGCCACGGAAGTCACGTACACGCGGAAGGGCGATGTCAACCAAGCGATCCATGAACTCCCACATGCGGTCTGCACGTAGAGTCACTTTACAGCCGATTGGCCAGCCTTCACGAACTTTAAAGCCAGCAACTGATTTACGAGCTTTAGTCACAACTACTTTTTGACCAGATAGTTGCTCTAAATCTGCTACAGCAGCTTCAACTTGTTTTTTATCACCGATGCCTTCACCAACACCCATGTTTAGGGTGATTTTGGTTACTTTTGGCACTTCCATGATGTTTTTGTAGCCAAATTCTTCTTGCAGCTTGGCTACCACTTCGCTTTTGTATAAATCTTTTAAACGAGACATTGTGGCACCCTTATGCGTCAACTTGTTCGCCAGTAGACTTGAAGATACGAACTTTCTTGCCGTCTTCAAGCACTGAGAAACCAACACGATCTGCTTTGCCAGACTTAGGGTTGAAGATAGCTACGTTAGAAGCTTGGATACCCGCTTCTTTTTCAACGATGCCACCTGGTTGACCCAAGTATGGATTTGGCTTTTGGTGTTTCTTAATCATGTTCACACCGGCAACGATCAAACGACCGTCAGATAAAACACGGTTAACTTTACCGCGCTTACCTTTGTCTTTACCGGCGATTACAATAACTTCATCTTCACGACGAATCTTTTTCATAACACGCCTCCTACAGTACTTCAGGAGCCAATGAAACGATCTTCATGTACTTTTCAGTACGAAGTTCACGAGTCACAGGTCCGAATATACGAGTACCGATTGGTGCTTGGCTGGCGTTCAACAACACAGCAGCGTTACCATCGAAACGGATCAAAGAACCGTCTTGACGACGCACGCCCGCTTTAGTGCGAACAACAACAGCATCTAACACTTGACCTTTCTTAACTTTACCGCGAGGAATCGCTTCTTTAACGGTAACTTTAATAAGATCGCCCACACGCGCGTAACGACGATGAGATCCGCCCAGTACTTTAATACACATTACGCGCTTTGCGCCGCTGTTATCAGCAACGTCTAGCATTGTTTGTGTCTGAATCATGGTCTATAGCTCCAATTATCTTCTCTGGGCCTACACCTTGGTTGCACGTTCGTCGACGCTTACCAACATCCAAGTTTTGGATTTTGATAGCGGACGACATTCGCGAACAGAAACGGTATCGCCAATTTGGCATTCGTTCTTTTCGTCATGCGCGTGCAGCTTAGTGGAGCGTTTAACAAACTTACCGTAGATTGGGTGCTTAACGCGACGCTCAATCAATACAGTAATGGTTTTGTCCATCTTGTCGCTAACGACCTTACCTTGAAGTGTACGTACAATCGCTTCAGCCATAATCATTCACCCGCTTTCTGGTTGATGATGGTTTTAACGCGCGCGATGTCGCGACGCACTTCTTTTAGCAAATGGGTTTGACCTAATTGGCCAGTCGCCTTTTGCATGCGGTACTTAAATTGGTCCGCTAGCAGGCCTTTAAGCTCAACATTCAGCTCATCGACCGATTTTTCACGTAAATCTTGTGCTTTCATCACATCACCGTCCGCGTAACAAATGTAGTTGAAACGGGTAGTTTGGCTGCAGCAAGTGTGAATGCTTCACGCGCTAGCTCTTCACTAACACCTTCCATCTCATATAGGACACGACCTGGTTGAATCTGGCATACCCAGTACTCAACGTTACCCTTACCTTTACCTTGACGAACCTCAAGAGGTTTGCTGGTAATCGGCTTGTCTGGGAAGATACGAATCCAGATTTTACCACCACGTTTAATCTTACGGTTCATCGCACGACGAGCCGCTTCGATTTGACGAGCAGTGATGCGACCACGACCTGTAGCTTTAAGGCCGAATTCGCCAAAGCTTACTTTAGATCCTTTCGCTAGACCGCGGTTACGGCCTTTCATCTGCTTACGGAATTTTGTGCGTTTAGGTTGTAACATCGTCTACGCTCCCCTTACTTCGCTTGGCGTTGCTTTTTAGCACCGCCATTTTTAGCGCGGGCACGAACTTCATCGATACCACCTAGGATTTCGCCTTTGAAGATCCACACTTTGATGCCGATAACACCGTAAGTTGTGTGTGCTTCATAGGTAGCGTAATCGATGTCAGCACGTAGAGTATGTAGAGGTACACGACCTTCACGATACCACTCAGAACGCGCGATTTCTGCACCGCCCAAACGACCACTAACCTGGATCTTGATACCTTCAGCACCACCACGCATTGCATTTTGTACAGCACGTTTCATGGCACGACGGAACATTACACGACGCTCTAATTGGCTAGCCACAGACTGACCAACTAATTTCGCATCTAGATCCGGCTTGCGAATTTCTTCGATGTTTAGGTGAACGGGCACGCCCATCATTGCAGTTACGTCTTGACGTAACTTATCAACGTCTTCACCTTTTTTACCAATCACGATACCCGGACGAGCAGTGTGAATGGTGATTTTTGCAGTTTGAGCTGGACGCTCAATTACCACTTTACTTACTGATGCTTTTTCAAGACGTTTCTCGATAGTAGAACGTACTTGAATGTCAGTTAGTAACTGATCTGCGTATTTATCTTTGCCTGCATACCAAACAGAGTTGTGATCTTTGGTAATGCCCAGGCGTATACCTGTTGGATGTACTTTCTGACCCATGACCTTAGACCTCTGCTACCTTAACGGTGATATGACAAGTGCGCTTTAAGATTCGGTCAGCACGGCCTTTGGCACGTGGACGAATACGCTTCATAGTCATAGCTTCGTCAACAAAGATTGTTGAAACTTTCAGCTCGTCAACGTCAGCACCATCGTTGTGCTCAGCATTGGCAATTGCAGACTCAAGAACTTTCTTGATTAGCTCTGCACCCTTTTTAGGGCTGAAAGACAAAATGTTTAAAGCGTCTGCTACAGAACGACCGCGAATTTGATCGGCGACCAAACGGGCCTTCTGAGCAGAAAGACGAGCGCTTTTTAATTTAGCGACTGTTTCCATCTCAATTACCTCTTGGCCTTTTTATCTGCAACATGACCTTTATAGGTACGAGTCGCGGCGAATTCGCCTAACTTGTGACCTACCATTTCTTCGCTAACTAGCACAGGCACGTGTTGACGGCCATTGTGTACAGCGATGGTCAAACCAACAAACTCAGGGAAAATAGTTGAACGACGAGACCAAGTTTTAATTGGCTTGCGATCACCTTTTTCTAGAGCGGTCTCAACTTTGGCCATCAGGTGATGGTCAACGAAAGGACCTTTTTTCAATGAACGTGGCATCTAATTCACCCTATCCGTTATTTAGAACGACGACGTACGATCATGTTATCGGTACGCTTATTCTTACGAGTTTTATAACCCTTAGTTGGAACGCCCCAAGGTGTTACAGGATGACGGCCACCAGAGGTACGACCTTCACCACCACCATGTGGGTGATCAACCGGGTTCATCGCTACACCACGGACAGTTGGGCGAACACCACGCCAGCGTTTCGCACCGGCTTTACCTAATTGACGTAGGCTGTGCTCAGAGTTGCTTACTTCGCCTAAAGTAGCGCGACAATCAGCAAGGATCTTACGCATCTCACCAGAGCGTAGACGCAGAGTAACGTATGCACCTTCTTTGGCGATCAACTGAGCTGAAGTACCAGCAGAACGAGCCATTTGGCCGCCTTTACCTGGCTTCAATTCAACATTGTGAATCACGCTACCAAGAGGCATGTTACGCACTGCCATAGTGCTACCTACTTTGATAGGCGCAGTTTCACCAGAAATGATCTGATCACCTGCTTGTAGGCCTTTAGGGGCCAAAATATAACGACGTTCACCGTCGGCATAACAAACCAATGCGATGTTCGCAGAACGGTTTGGATCATATTCCAGACGCTCAACTTTGGCTGGGATACCATCTTTGTTACGCTTGAAGTCAACGATACGGTAAAGCTGCTTATGACCACCACCAATGTGACGAGTCGTAATACGGCCGTTATTGTTACGACCACCAGACTTACCTTGCTTCTCTACTAATGCAGAGTGCGGACGACCTTTGTAAAGATCTGCGTTAACAACCTTAACAACGTGACGGCGTCCAGCAGAAGTTGGCTTGGTTTTTACTAATGCCATCTTAACTACTCCTATTACTCGACGTCAGCGAAGTCAATGTCATGGCCATCGGCTAGACGAACATATGCTTTACGCACATCGTTACGCTTGCCCATACCACGCGCTGTACGCTTGGTTTTACCTTTAATGTTCAACACTTGTACGTTGCGAACTTTCACTTCGAACAATTGCTCAACAGCCGCTTTGATTTCTGGCTTGGTTGCATCAGGTGCTACACGAAAAACGAATTGACCGTCTTTGTCAGCGACTACTGTTGCTTTCTCAGAAATGTGAGGTCCAAGTAGAACTTTGTAGATACGCTCTTGGTTCATCCTAACATCTCCTCTACTTTCTTAAGTGCAGATACAGTTACAAGCACTTTCTCGAAAGAAACCAGGCTAACAGGATCAACACCTTCAGCTTCTGCTACTGCAACGTGTGGTACGTTACGAGAAGCTAGGTACAAGTTCTTGTCGATCTCTTGATCAACAATAAGAACGTTGCTTAGATCCAAACCAGCTAGCTTAGCCGTGAAACCTTTAGTTTTGTGGTCAGCTACTTCAAAGCTGTCTACAACAACTAGACGGTCCTGACGAACAAGCTCAGACCAAATAGCCTGCATCGCTGCGCGATACATCTTTTTGTTTAGTTTTTGATCGTAGTCACGTGGACGTGCAGCGAACGTTACGCCACCTGAACGCCAGATAGGACTACGAGAAGTACCAGCACGAGCACGGCCAGTACCTTTTTGACGCCATGGCTTAGCACCGCCACCACTTACATCAGAACGGCTCTTTTGTGCTTTAGAACCTTGACGTGCGCCGGCTAGGTACGCTGTTACCAACTGATGAACTAGAGACTCGTTGTAATCACGAGCAAAAGCCACATCAGAAACTGTAACAGTGGAACCACCTTGAACATTGATATCCATTGTTACTCCCCTTATCCGCGTGCCTTAACAGCTGGTTTAATGATCAATTGACCACCAGTTGCACCTGGAAGTGCACCTTTAACCAGAATTAAGTTGCTTTCCGCGTCAACACGAACAATCTCAAGATTTTGAGTTGTTACGCGCTCAGCGCCCATGTGGCCTGCCATCTTTTTGCCTTTCCAAACACGACCAGGTGTTTGACATTGACCGATAGAACCAGGTGCACGGTGAGAAAGAGAGTTACCGTGAGTCGCATCTTGCATGGAGAAATTCCAGCGCTTGATACCACCTTGGAAACCTTTACCTTTTGATGTGCCAGTAACATCAACAATTTGACCCGCTTCGAAACGAGCAACTGTTAATTCATCACCAACATTCAATTCCGCTACTTCATCAGTACGGAATTCTAATAGAGCATCACCTGCCGCTACGTTTGCTTTTGCGAAGTGACCCGCTGCAGCTTTAGACACACGAGATGCCTTCTTGCTACCTGCAGTAACTTGCACAGCGTTATAGCCGTCAGTTTCTGTGGTTTTAACCTGAGATACACGGTTAGGTGTAACTTCGATTACAGTAACTGGTACAGATGCGCCGTCTTCAGTAAATACACGGGTCATACCCGCCTTTTTACCTACTAATCCAAGTGCCATTTTAATACCTCTTGTGTACGGGGCTGAATACCCACTATGGCCGCCCAAAAAAGCGTTACACTAGAAAAAAGATCTAGCTCGTTTATTAAAGTTTGTTTCGAATTAACCAAGGCTAATTTGAACTTCAACACCCGCAGCAAGATCCAACTTCATAAGCGCGTCTACAGTTTTTTCCGTAGGCTCAACGATGTCGAGCATGCGCTTGTGTGTACGAATCTCGTATTGATCGCGCGCGTCTTTATTAACGTGCGGTGAAATCAATACAGTTAAACGCTCTTTACGTGTGGGCAGCGGGATAGGTCCACGAACCTGCGCGCCAGTACGCTTAGCCGTTTCCACGATTTCCTGCGTAGACTGGTCGATCAGGCGATGGTCAAAAGCCTTCAGCCGAATACGAATCTTCTGGTTTTGCATTTACCAAGACTCCGAAATTAAGACAAAAATCCGCTAACCCCTATTTAAAGGGACGCGAATTGTAATCGCGCTCAGTCAAGCTGTCAAGAAATAACCAGCCTTGAAACCCTAGATATTTCGCGGCCTGCAAAGCGGTGTGTCGATTATTTAAACAGGCCCAAACAAGGGGCGGATAAAGCCCAATATTCGGGCTAATTGGGTGCAAAATGCCCTCTAAACTTCATTTCTACACCGGTTTACAACTGATCACTAATAATCCAGGCAAGGTGTCGATTTGCGTACTTTTTATACAAAAGGTGAAGAAACGATCAGCCTACCGTACCAACTACTGTGGGAATAGGTGGGAAATTTACCCTGTTCAAGTTCGATTTCCATCGTTTTGCTAGCTGGTCTATGTTTTGAGAATTCGCTGCCTGATATAGTCGAAGGATTCTTTTTAGGTGGCCAACATGCACATTCGTTTATTTTTCATACTGCTCTTGGGCAGCCTCGCCGGCTGTAGCATCCTCGATCCCATGTTCAAACACGAAGATGTGAAACCCTGGCAAAAAGGCATACTCGCCAAAAAACAAATGTCCCTGCAAGGCGACCCGATTGATGGCTATGTGGATGAACACATCTATTTCTCTAAGGAAGGCTCCACTGGCGGCAAAAGCGTAGGAGGCGGCGGCTGTGGCTGTAACTAATAAACTAACCCAAAAGCTCGCACTGGCTGCAGGCGCGCTCCTAGGACATAGCGCCACCCAAGCCGCCAGCAATTCCGATGAAAGCGGCCTGTATAACAGTTGGAACGTGGATGTGGGGTATTTACGCTACACCGAGCCAGACAAAATCACGGTCGATACCTATATGGCGCAGATCAATGGCAATCTCAGTGATAAGGACACCATCAAGCTTGGCTTAGTGTTTGATACTCTCACCGGCTCCACGCCCACCGGCGCCCTTCCTGATACGGATTATGTGACGGTTTCCGGCGTATCGGGAGGCGGCGGTTTTAGTGCTGGCAGCGCCGGCGGCATGGCACCCTTTGATGATACGCGCTTAGCCATCGACACCAGCGGGGGGCATGAATGGCAACGCCTCATTCGCTCAAAGTTCAGTGCATATGTATCAGTAGAGGGTGATTACACCGCTGGCGGCGGCGGTATCG
>JABXIK010000071.1 GCA_013373125.1 Gammaproteobacteria bacterium
CGGAATCGAACCACCGACACGAGGATTTTCAATCCTCTGCTCTACCGACTGAGCTATCTGGGCAAATCAACATGAGGCCATGACCCCGTTGAGGTGGCGTATTAAACCTGTAATCTGGATGGGTGTCAAGCCTACATCCGATTAATTTTCGCTTAGTTTTCAGCCACTTAATCTTTATCGGCTTCTGTATAGCCTTGAGCCTGATCCACCTCTTCACCTGCAAAGAATTTTTTCATCTGCTCTTGCAGATATTTGCGGCTGGTCATATCCATCATGTTTAGGTGCTGTTCATTTATAATGCGGGTTTGGTGCTCCAACCAATCCAGCCAAGCTTGCTTACTCACATGTTCGAACACGTCTTGCCCCAAAGGCCCTGGAAACGGTGGTTTTTCCAAGCCCTCTAAATCTTTCTGAAAACGACGACAAAAAACATTACGACTCATAGGCTTTCCAATAATTTCTTAACTGGGGCCGCTAAGCCCACACTGGCAGGGTTGGATAAGTTATACCAGAGCATAGATGGCTCCGTCACTTGATCCAGCTTGCTTTTCAATTGAATTCGCACCGGATGGATATCCAAATGGTAATGACTAAAGGTGTGACGAAAAACGTCTTTTGCTTCCACTGCACTCACCTTCTCATTCAGTAACAAAGGGTGCTCGAATACATCCTCGGCTACAGGTTGTTGTGGGAATATCCACAGTCCACCCCATATACCTGAATCTGGCTGTTGTTGAAGCAACACATCATCGTCATGTTGCAACATGAGCAAGCGCACGCTTCTGATTGGCTTTTCTTTTTTAGGTTTGCTGTTAGGGAATTCTTTTACACGATCTTGTGCATAGGCTTCACATTGCGCAGATAATGGGCAGATTTGGCACGCTGGCTTACTCCGCGTACACAATGTTGCCCCTAAATCCATCATGGCTTGGGTGTAATCCCCTGTGCGCTGTGCTGGGGTGTAACGCTCTGCAATTTCCCACATGGCATCGGCCACTTTCTTGTTCCCAGGCCAACCCTCTACAGCATGAAAACGACTTAGTACACGCTTTACATTGCCATCAAGAATGGCCGCATGCTGTCCCATGCTAATGCTTGCAATGGCACCAGCAGTACTGCGCCCAATACCGGATAAGGTTTCTAATTCAGCAACAGTTTTGGGGAATTGACCGTTATAGTTATCCATCACGGTTTGCGCGCACTTATGTAAGTTACGCGCACGGGCGTAATAACCTAATCCAGTCCAATGATGTAAGACCTCATCTATGCTGGCGCGAGCTAAATCTTCAACAGTAGGAAACGAGGCCATAAAACGCTCGTAATATGGAATGACGGTCACAACCTGGGTTTGCTGCAACATAATTTCAGAAACCCAGACTCGATATGGGGTCTTGTTTTTCTGCCAGGGTAGATCGTGACGTCCATGGTCATCAAACCAGCTTAATACCGCCTGGCTAAATGAAGAAGAGTGGCTCATGGTGGTGCTTACTAACTATAAAGACGGCAAGCCTACCTGAATAGGACGCTGGATGTAAGTCTCTAAGTCTTCCGCTGACATGGGCCGTGCGATGAGGAAGCCCTGACCATATTCACAGCGGTTTGAGCGTAAGAAATCAATTTGTTCTTTGGTTTCGATACCCTCTGCCACCACTCGTAAGTTTAATTTGTGAGCCATGGCAATCACAGCCGCGGTGATTTCCATATCACTCACATCGTTGGGAATATCCATTACGAAAGAGCGGTCGACTTTCAATACATCAATTGGGAAGCGTTTTAAGTAACTCAACGATGAATAGCCAGTTCCGAAATCGTCAATCGCAATCGAAATACCCATTTGTTTGATTTTACGCATGGTGAAGATGGCGTTTTCCACATGATCCATCAGGGTGCTTTCTGTGATTTCTAATTCGATAACATCAACAGGGCAACCTGTCATTTCTATAGTTTCATTCAAATCATTAATTAGATTTGGGTCGCTAAACTGACGTGCAGACAAGTTCACCGCCACTTTTGCATTCTCTGGCCACACACCAATATCCATTAAGTGTTTGACCTGCATTAAGCTGCGACGAAATACAAACTTACCGATGGGAACAATTAGACCGCTTTCTTCTGCAATTGGAATAAAGCGATCTGGCGGCACCATATCTTTGCCTTTTGGCTTCCAACGGATAAGCGCCTCAACCCCAATAAATTGATAACTGAGTAAATCAATTTTTGGCTGATAAAAAATAATAAATTCATCATTGTTTTCGATGGAGTGGCGTAGGTCTTTTTCAATTTCCAAATACCCCATCATTTCTTTATTCATATCTTCAGAGAAGAATTGAAAATTATTGCGCCCCATCGCTTTGGCCCGATACATGGCCATATCAGCATTGCGCATTAATTTATTAGCATCACTGGCATCGGTGGGCGCCATAGTGATGCCGATACTCACGGTATTAATGACAGTTTGCTTTTTAAGAGTGATTGGTTGGCAAAGGGATTTTAAAATTTTGTCTGCAATATGACGTACGCCATGAGTTGAATCCACATCACTTAACAACACAGTGAATTCATCACCGCCAATTCTACTTACTGTATCGGTTTCACGTACGCTGTCACGTAAACGTTGTGCCGTTTCTACTAGTAACTGATCACCCGCATCATGACCTAAACTATCATTGATACGTTTGAATTGATCCAAATCCAAAAACAATAACGCCACAAAAGTACCACGACGTTTACTCTCTGCTACAGCTTTACTTAAACGATCTTGAAATAATCGACGATTCGATAATCCCGTTAATGGATCATAAAATGCTAAGTTTTCCATTTGGAGTTGAGCATTCTTTAAATCGGTAATGTCACTTATTGCTCCCATATAGCCATACACTTCACCTTTCCCGTCATGCAAAACACTGGCTTCGATTATGGTCCAAGTGATTTCGTCGTGCTTTTCAAAACCCACTTCAACTACAAACTCTTGATGATTTTGAATTAATGCACTCCAGGCTTTTAAAGTGCGACGACGATCTTCTGAGCGAATACGCCCAAGCCAATGCTCCAAGTTCGCAAGAGGCTGATTAATGCCTGTAATTTCAGACCAGCGACTATTCACATACGTAATTTGATGCTGCAAATTAATTTGGAAAATACCAACAGGTGACAATGTGGCTAACTGACGAAATTTTTCTTCACTGGCATACAGGCGAGCCGTTTCATCTTCTATCTTGCTGAGCATGCCATTAAATACATCGGCCATATCACCGATTTCATCTTTAACTTCTTTTTCTGCTCGTAAGCTGTAGTCTTGTTGTTCGGTAATCTCTTGTGCTGTTTTGGTGATTTTTTGAATAGGCTTTAATAATAAAAATTGTAAATATTTAGCCAAAACCATAGAAAACATTAAGACTGCAAAAATCACCATCACTATGAATAATAATTGCTGCTGCCAGCGCTCATTTAGCCAGTCCAAACTCAAACTCATATAAAGAGTACCAACGGCCAAGCCATCTAATTCGATAGGTTCGTAAATCTCTATGGTATCTTCAATGGTTAAATTCGATTCCTGCGGTTCCTCAGGACAAGGTTTTTGATCAAGATGAGTAAAGTGATGAATAGCGAATACCTGTTGCCCGCTATCATAAATACAAGCCATGAGCACGTTAGGGTTTTCACCTAGGGCTTTTAAATTTGCTTCCGCTTGTCGCGCGTCACCAAAAATTAACGCAGCCGTACTGCGGTTAGCCACAATACCTGCAAGAATTTTCATATCTTCCGATACATTAGAAGTTTCTTGCACACGATCATAGCGTACCAGTGCCACCGCGCTCATCACTACCGCCAATACACTGGTGATCACAATACTGGCAATCAACTTAGTACGTAAATGTAAACGAGGAAGCCACTTCATGAGCTGCCTCCCGTTTTAATTTTACTGGCCACTTCCAGCAAATTTGCTGCAAATGAAAGCCCTGCCGAACGTGCTAAGTCCACATTAATATGCAGGCGCACTCTTTGTTCTTCTAGGACGAATACCACCATGGCTTTTTCAATATTTTGAGAGCCATCGGCAATGGTTAAAACCGGGTTTTTCTTAAGCCAAGCTTGCAATGATGATTGAGAAATCGTGTCAGGCTCAGAGAGCACTAATAGATGACAGGTTGTGGCTTGGTTTAGGGATGAAATAGCTTTGAGTTGGACGGGTTTATTAAACACCGTTCGCCCCACCATTTTTTGTAGATTGCCTTGATAAGAATCCGGCCCCAATAAACACAAATTGAAATGATCAAATTGTTTACGGGCTTCAGGCCAGAAAACGAACTTACTGATTTGGTAAAGGTAGGCGGACTTAATCTGGTTGGTATTCAGTTCACTAAAGACACTAGCAGACCCACAGACTAGCCATGTTGTGACAAACGCAACCCAACATATATGACGCCAACCTTTGGCCATATAAGACATTTTCCAAAATACTAGACGGTCGGTGAATCCACACCCTTAGTATTGAGATTAGGCTGATTTAGGTTTCAAAGCAAACCATTGGCTCATTAGAACCAATGGTTATTATGGAAGGAGGATGAGTGGATTAGAGTTGAACCGACTGTAACTGAGCAATGGTCTTTTCGATGCCATCACGCTCAATCTGTTCGCTAAATTGCGCTCGGTATGTGCGTACAAGACCAAGGCCTGCAATAGTTGCATCGTACACCTTCCAGCTACCCGAATCTGGCTGATATAAGCGATATTGCAAATTCACTGGGCTGCCACCAGCCACATGAATATCAGAACTCACAATGGCTTTATCACCAGCTTTGTTGAAGCGGGTATCGCCGTAAGTGACATCTTGGCCCGTGTAAGCTTTAAAGGCGCCAGCGTAGGTTTTGATGAGTAAGCGTTTAAACCCTTCCGTGAACTCTTTACGTTGCTGCTCATTAATATCACCCCAGTGCTTCCCTAACGCCAATTTAGACATCAACTCTTGGTCTATGATGGGCAGCATGCGAGTTTCAACCAACTCTAATAAAAACTCAGGGCCTTGATCCAATTTTTCTTTATTGGCGAGAATTTCAGCCAATACAACATCGGATACGGCTTTTACCACATCTTTAGGATTGGCTTGCTCCGCCTGCGCTGGCATCGCTAGGGCTAATATAAAACCCACTACACTGAATAAACGAAACATGGTTCTCTCCATTGGTCACTGTCCCTAAGTGTAATACTCGGCTGAACCTAGATAAAGACAGCCAAAACTAATTAATTGTTTCACATTCAAGACAATACTACAGGGGCATATAACGCCAACCCTGCAGATATTGTGTAAAACCCAATTCATACAAGCCATTTAACCTAGGGTCATCACCTTCGATATATAGGCTTTTTTCGTGTGCTTTAGCCCACTGAACGATTCTTACCATTAATTGCTTAGCAACGCCTCGTTCACGGGTAACTTCACGCACACAAATCTGATCAATCTGGTAATCATACGTAGAATCAGATATTTCAGATTGCCCCACTAAAATGGCAGCACATACAATGCGATCATTAAACCGGCCCAATGCCACTTGATTGCCTTGTTGAGTCTTTTCTAAGGCCCAATTAGAGCCTAATGAAGCATCGCTTATCCAAGATTGTGGGGCGTCCCCATACAGTTTATCTAGGTCGATGATGTCTTGTTTACTCGGCTGCCCTAGCCACTCTAAATTTACCGGCAATTCCAGTTCCACCAGATCATTTTAAAAAGAAGGCGCATTCTAGCGAGGTCATCCCTATTTCGCCATGAAGAATGACTGGGATTGGCTGCGAGCCTCTAACCACCCGGGATTGTTTAAGGTATACTCGGCTTTTTATTTACCCTTTGGATTTAGACCATGGCTCAGCGTACGGCGTCGGTTGAACGCAATACCTCAGAAACCCAAATCAAAGTCTCTGTTAACCTAGACGGCACAGGCAAAGCTCAGTTTGATACTGGCATGCCATTTCTTGAGCATATGCTGGATCAGATTGCTCGCCACGGCTTGGTGGATTTGGACATCGTCTGCAAAGGGGATAACCACATTGATGATCACCACAGTGCCGAAGACACGGGTATCACCCTAGGCCAAGCATTTGCAAAAGCCATGGGCGATAAAAAAGGTGTCCGCCGTTACGGTCATGCGTACGTGCCATTAGATGAAGCCCTGAGCCGAGTAGTCATCGATTTCTCTGGTCGCCCTGGCTTGGAATACAACATCAAATTCACCCGTGGCAGCATCGGTGGTTTCGATACCGAATTATTTTATGAATTCTTCCAAGGCTTTGTGAATCACGCCGGCGTGACGCTACATATCGACAACTTAAAAGGCCACAACGCCCACCACCAAATTGAAACGGTGTTCAAAGCTTTTGGTCGTGCTTTGCGTATGGCAATGGAAATGGACCCAAGAATGGAAGGTATGATTCCTTCTACAAAAGGCTCTTTGTAAAAACAAAAGAAGGGAGGCACTCTTGCCTCTCTTGTCTTTTCTAACAAAATCAAAATTTCGAACTATCGATAATTTGTGGCCGCCCTTTACAAAAGCTGAACTGGGCAAAGCCAAGACAAGGCATAAATTTCCGAACAACCTCAGTGTACTCAAGCATATGAGAATTGTGAGGAAATTTATAACACAGTATTGGCAAGCGCCAGAAAGCGAGAATCCAATATGAGCAGTAAAATTTGTGCCGTAATCGATTACGGTATGGGCAATTTACACAGTGCCTCCAAAGCGCTAGAGCACGTGAGCAAAAATACCCAAGTCATTGTCACTTCTGATCCTGAAACCATTTTAAAAGCCGACCACGTAGTATTACCTGGCGTCGGTGCCATGCGCGATTGCATGGGCGAAATTTTACGCTTAGGCGTGGACCAAGTGGTGGCCGAAGTCGCTAAAACTAAACCACTTCTAGGTATCTGCGTTGGCATGCAAGCCATGATGGATCACAGCGAAGAAAATGGCGGCGTGGAATGCTTAAAGTATTTTCCAGGCAAGGTGCAGTTTTTCGGTGACAATCTAATTGAAACACAAGGCACACAAAACGGTGAAAAGCTAAAAGTGCCTCACATGGGTTGGAACCAAGTTCAACAAGTGGCCCACCCAATGTGGCAAAAAATTGAAGACAACAGCCGTTTTTATTTTGTTCACAGCTATTATGTCACCGCTGAAAACGAACAACATATTCAAGGCCGCGGCCACTATGGTAAAGATTTTGTTGCAGCCATCGGACAAGACAATGTGTTTGCGGTTCAGTTTCACCCAGAAAAAAGTCACACAGCGGGTTTGCAGCTGTTAGAGAACTTTTTGAATTGGGACGGGCAAGCGTAAGACGGCCCTTTTAAACTTGATGGGTTACGCTCGTACCTCGCTAACCCATCCTACGTAACTATTAATTCAAAGCTGAACTGAACGCAGCTAAGACAAGGCAAAAAATTGTGAACAACCGCAGTGTGCTCGAGCACATGAGGATTGTTAGAAATTTTTTAACGCCGTATTAGCAAGGCTCAGAAAGCGAGATACGAGCAAAGTCATGGGATTAGCAAAACGAATCATACCCTGCTTAGATGTCGAAGGCGGTCGCGTCGTTAAAGGCGTCCAATTTGTCGACATTCGCGATGCCGGTGACCCTGTGGAAGTAGCAAAGCGCTACGACCAACAAGGTGCAGATGAAATTACCTTCTTAGATATCACCGCTTCCCACGAAGGTCGCGACACCACGATTCACATGGTAGAAGCCATTGCAGAACAGGTATTCATTCCCTTAACCGTTGGCGGTGGTATTCGCGCCATTGAAGACATTCGCAACATGCTTAACGCCGGGGCCGATAAAGTCTCCATAAATAGTGCGGCTATTACTAACCCTGAATTTGTGCGCGAAGCAGCTGAAAAATTTGGCAGCCAATGCATCGTTATTGCCATTGATGCAAAAAAAGTCAGTAAAGACGGCGAAGCTAATAAATGGGAGATCTTTACTCACGGTGGCCGTAAGCCAACCGGTATCGATGCGGTTGAATGGGCTATTAAAATGACAGGTTATGGCGCGGGTGAAGTGTTGTTAACCTCCATGGATAAAGACGGCGTTAAAACTGGATTTGATATTGAATTAACCCGTGCTATTTCTGATGCGGTGAATGTACCCGTTATTGCATCAGGCGGTGTAGGCAACTTACAACACTTAGCAGATGGCGTAACCGAAGGCAAAGCTGACGCCGTATTGGCCGCCAGCATTTTCCACTTTGGTGAGCACACAGTTGGTGAAGCCAAGGCTTTTATGGCCGAACAAGGTATAGAAGTTCGACTCTAAACTGAAACAAAAAAAAGGCGAGTATCCCTCGCCTTTTTTGCTTGATTTTATAGTGATTTTAAACATTTTCGCACTTCTGCTAAGTGCCGTCTTGATACTGCCACGCTTTCTTCTACGCCATTTAAACGCAAAGCAAAACTACCATCATCACATTTTTCTAATCCTTGAATCGCCGCTTTACGCACGAGTGAATTTCGGTGCACACGAATAAATTTATCAATAAATTCTTCTTCTAAGTCTTTTAAAGGCTCATCAATGAGCACTTCTCCACTTTGGTGTATCACCGCAATGTATTTTTGTTCGGCACGAAACAGCTGAATATTCTCTACCGCAATTAATTCCAAACCCGTATGAGTTTTTGCGCTAATATGACTACGGCAAGCTTGCTTGTTTAATGACGATGCTTGGGCTTTATTAATTTTTTCTAAGCGCAAGAATGCGTCTTTCAATTCCTCTTGTCGCACAGGTTTGAGCAAATAGCCCACAGCCTGGACATTAAAGGCCTCAATGGCGTATTCATCGTAAGCCGTGCAAAAAATAATGGCTGGGGGTGTATCCAATTGTGCTAAATGTCTCGCCGCTTCTAAGCCATCCATCACAGGCATCTGGATATCTAGCAATACCACATCCGGTTGTAACTGTTCGACCTTTTGGATGGCTTCTACACCATTATGAGCTTGTGCAATAACTTGGCCCAACTGTGCGTTTTCAATGAAACGCTGCAAGCGTGCACAAGCTAAAGTTTCATCATCTACAATTAAAATATTCATAACGCTGTCAATTGATCGTGTTGATATTGAATACGCATACTATATTGATGTTCCGTTTGTTCTGCGTCCATTTTCACATTCATGCCATATAACGCTTGTAAGCGATGCAAAATATTTTCAAGCGCCATTTGATTACCGCTTTCATGTCGCGCATGCTGGCTGGCAACTGTATTGGTTACCGTGATGGTTAATAATCCATTGGCCTCAATCAATTCTATATTAACAACGCCGCCTTCGGCGCTGGGAGCAATGCCATAATAAATGGCATTCTCAATCACAGGTTGCAATGTTAAAAGTGGAATACTCACATCGTCTTTTGCCTTCACTTGCCATTCAACACATAAACGCTCACCTAATCTGAGCTGCTCGATATTTATGTATTTTTTACACAATTCAATTTCTTGCTTTAACGTGGTTTGAGTACCCGCCATTTTTAAACTGGCACGGAATAATTCACTTAAATCTTCCACCGCTCGCTCGGCTTTGTCTGGGTCCACATGGATTAAGCTGGCAATGATGTTCATGCTGTTAAATAGAAAGTGCGGACGAATTCGACTTTGTAATGCCTGCATACGCGCTTGCAGTTCACTGCGTGCATGTAAGCGACTTTGCATTTGCACATAAAAATAATGCAACAACAACGCAGCTAAAATCCCACTCACCAGTTGATTACGAATAATCCAATCCCAGCCATAGCTTTCCAACAATAATTGGTTCATGACGTACAAGGTAATGCTGCTCATAACCCCTGTAACCATCTGAATCAGCACAAAACTGATGGCTGTCACCTGATTTAACGATAATGGCGGTAAGTGACGGCGCAAACGGCATAAGCAAGCGGCGCATATCAATACCACCCACTGTACATAAAATGACAACAGGCCAAACTGTTCCCAACTGAATGTAAGCGCCCCTGTGGATAACAGCATTAACACAATAACCAAGGCCTGACTAAACAGAATCAGCCATAGCACTGCACGTATCTGACATAAGTCTGGAATCAAAGCAGTCGCCTCAATCTTGGCTGTCGTTAAGGTTGTGGAGGTTAAAGTGCTCACGAGAAGTCCTTGGATATATTGCTGCAAAGTCTGTCTTAATGTTTAAGGCTTCTCAAGCCTATTCAGCCTAAGTGATCGGTTTTACGGATAAGTGGCCACATGACGGTAAACCTAAGTGCTGATCCACCTCATATCCTGTATAATGCGCACAATTTTTATCCGTATTGCAAATCCAGTCCCAAGGGATGAGTGAGATCATTATGAGTCAGCAAACTAACTCCGCATGGGGTGGCCGCTTCTCTGAAGCCACCGACGCTTTTGTACAACGCTTTACCGCATCTGTGGAATTTGACCAGCGCATGTACGCCCAAGACATTCAGGGCTCCATCGCCCATGCCTCCATGCTGGCTAAGGTTGGCGTATTAACCGATGCCGAGCGCGATGACATCATTAAGGGGCTTGGCGAAATCAAAGCCGACATCGAAGCGGGTAACTTTGAGTGGAGCATCGAGCTTGAAGATGTTCACATGAACATCGAAGCCGCCCTGACCAAGAAAATCGGCATCACAGGGAAAAAACTACACACAGGCCGTTCTCGTAACGACCAGGTAGCCACTGATATCCGTCTGTACTTGCGTGATGAAATCGATCACATGAGTGCAGAAGTGACTCGCCTGCAAAAAGGCTTAATCGAATTAGCTGAAAAAGAAGCCGACACCATCATGCCAGGCTTCACTCACTTACAAACCGCACAACCAGTGACCTTTGGCCACCACTTATTGGCATGGAACGAAATGCTTGAGCGTGACTTTGCACGTCTGCAAGATTGCCGTAAACGTGTAAACATCATGCCACTAGGCGCTGCGGCCCTAGCCGGCACCACCTACCCTATTGATCGTAACTTAACAGCTGAACTTTTGGGTTTTGATGCGCCAACTGAAAACAGCTTGGACAGCGTTTCCGATCGTGACTTTGCTATTGAGTTTACCGC
>JABXIK010000023.1 GCA_013373125.1 Gammaproteobacteria bacterium
AATTCTCTAAGACAAAAGCATGGGCGTAAGGTTCATCTGGGTTTTGGAACTATCTTTTAATTCGGCGTAACCTGACTAATGAGATGGTTGTGTAACATCCTTCATTCTATGGAAATGTGACTCTTGTACTCTTTCGCTAGCCTGTGTTTACATGTGGTTTTTGATGCATTTGAAGGATTGTCAAATGGCGCAGCCCATTGAGTTTTACTTTGATTTTGTCAGCCCATATAGCTATCTGGCCATTACACAGCTTGAAAAGGCATTTGAAAATCAAGACGTGGAATGGGTGTATAAGCCCGTTTTTCTGGGGGCGTTGCATCAAGCGCAAGATATGCCGTCACCGGCATTTATTCCTAACAAAGCCAAATGGATTTATCGTGATTCCCACTTATGGGCAAAACACTATCAGGTGCCATTGGCTTGGCCTGCTCAATTTCCGTTTAATACCATGTTTCTATTGCGTACTTGTTTGTTTTTGCAGGAGTCTCAACCTGAAAAAATGAGCGAGTTTGTGAAGCAGACGTTTTTGGCTATCTGGCAAGATGGGCTGCAAGTTGGCGATGCACAAGCCGTGCAAGCTCATCTTCAATCACTGGGTTTCGATGTGGCGGCCATCATTGATGGTTGTCAGCAGCAATGGGTGAAAGACGCTCTTAAGCGCAGTGTGAGTGATGCTCACGAGCTTGGGTTGTTTGGTGTTCCGGCTTTTAAAGTGAAAGATGACGTGTTTTTCGGGCAAGATCGTTTGATGTTTGTACAGCAAGCCTTGGAATCTCATTGTTAAATGCAAGTATCAAGTTTGTTGTGTCCATTATGTCAGCATGATGGACACCAGTTTTATCATCAAGATAACAACAAGCGCACGCAAAGAATTTATTTGCGCTGCCAGCAATGCCAGCTTGTGTTTGTGCCCGCTGAATTTTATTTAAGTGCCGAAGACGAAAAAGCTGAATACGATCTGCATGAAAATAATGTATTGGATGATGGGTACCGTCGTTTTCTTGAGCGCTTCTGGTTGCCGTTGAAATCTAAGCTAAAGCCAAATTCTCATATTTTGGACTTTGGCTGCGGCCCGGGACCATTACTTGGGCAAATGATGCAAGAAGATGGTTTCCATGTATCGTTGTACGATCATTTTTATCACCATAATCCTGAGGTGCTTAAGCCAAACTTTTACGATGCCATCAGCACCACTGAAGTGATTGAGCATTTGCATCAGCCTTGTGATGTATTTGAGTCTTGGCTTAATTGGATAAAGCCTGGCGGATATTTAGCCGTTATGACCAAATTAGTAACAACACAAGCGGCATTTACAAAATGGCATTATAAAAATGACCTAACCCATGTGTGTTTTTATAGTGAAGCAACCTTTGCTTGGCTGGCGAATCGATATGGCTTACATATGACAAGGGATGCGCAAGATGTCACCCTTTTTCGTTTGCCGAGTAGGGTTTAGAGGCGTCTATTCAGTGGGGAAAAGTTGAGCTTCTTTGCAGGATGCAAGCAATGTGACCATGGCACCTGGCATTTGATCGAGCTCAGCTTGGATATCGTGATTGTTGTCTTTGATTTTATGGTCGATGGCGGTACACAATTGTGTCAGTTCATCAGCTGCAAGATTACCACTTACCCCTTTTAAGGCGTGGTTGATATCGTGAACGGCGGTCCAATCTTCATTTTTGGCAGCTTCGAGTAAACGGTTGACGTCTTCGGAGTGATTGGCTTCAAACATTCCTAAAAGGCGAACAAATAGGCTTTTCTTTCCGCCAAGTTGCGCAAGGGCTTGCTTGATATTTAAACCGGGTAATGTTTCTGGCCAATCGGACACGGAGCTTTCCTTATCGTCGTGTTGCTATGGTAATTGTGGTTCAGCTTCATTGAATGTCAAACGTTTGTGCTGGTAAATGTGATCTTCCCAGCTCTGGTGTTTTGTAAGTATCTGTTTTTAAATAGATGCTTTGTCATTTCTAGGCCATTTTCATGTTGAAAGTGTATCAATCCAACAAAGTCGAGCGATTATTAAGCAAGCTGGTGACGCTGTTGTTGGAGCAGGATACTTCTCCATTGCAGCAAGAAATCATTGTGGTGGAAAACCCAGGCTTAGCACATTGGTTAAAAATGCAGCTGGCTCATAGCTTAGGGATCGCCGCGAATATTGAATTCCCTATGCCGTCGCGTTTTTTTTGGCAAATTCAGCGCCAGCTCATTCCTGATCTCGCACAAGACAGTGTATTCAATAAAACCAGTTTAACTTGGCTTATTATGGAATGCCTGCAAGACGACGCCTTATTGTCACAGCCAGATTATCAGTTGTTAAAGAATTTTTTAAATGAAGAAACCACGGATAGCGAGCGAGACCTTCGTACTTATCGATTAGCCAGTACAATTGCCGATTTATATGACCAATATTTGGTATATAGGCCAGATTGGATAGAAGCATGGCAAAAGCAAGATTGGCGCATAGGCGAAGAAGCTTTAGCGGAACACACTTGGCAAGGCATGCTGTGGTGTGAATTACTTAAACGCGTGGCGCAAAAACAATTACCGGATCGCCATCGTGCCAGTATGGTGAATGATTTTATGTCGGCTTTAGATGAGGCCAATGAGCAAGACTTGCCCAAGCGGGTGATTTTCTTTGGTTTTACGACCTTACCGAAACATCAAATCGACGCGCTACAGTTACTGTCGCATAAAATGGAAGTGCATTTATTAACCCCAAACCCATGTGAATATTATTGGGGCGATGTGGTGAGTGAACAAGATCAGGCACGTTTACGCTCGCGTAATATTCCTTTGCCCTTGGTGGATGCTGGTAATGATTTGTTAGCGTCATTAGGGCAATTAGGAAAAGACTTCCAACGTTTACTGTTGGATATTGCCGATGATATTCAAGAAGAGTCGCTCTTTTTAGAAAATGACGGGGACTCGTTGTTACAACAAATTCAAAATCAAATTTTACACTTGCAAAACCCTCAAGCTCCTCTGGTACCTGAAGCGTTAGATGAGAGTATTCAAATCGTCGGCTGTCACAGTGCTATGCGTGAAGTGGAAGTGCTCCATGATTATTTACTGAATGTTTTTGAAAGCAATCATATTGCACCACAAGATGTGGTGGTAATGATTCCAGATGTCGCCAGCTACGCTCCCTTTATCGATGCGGTTTTTAATAAGCAAGCGGGTTCTATGACCATTCCTTATTCCATTTCCGATCGTCCTATTCAAGCAGAGCACCCATTATTAAATGGTGTATCGTTATTGTTAGGTTTACCGCAATCACGCATGGGTTTGCGTGAAGTGATCACATTATTAGAGATTCCAGCTGTGCATCGTGCGTATGGATTAGCTGAAGCGCATATTCCTAGATTGAAACAATGGTTGATGGATGCGGGTGTACGCTGGGGATTTGATGAAAATAGTCGAGCAGCACTTGGGTTGCCAGAATGGCAACAAAATACGTGGATTTATGGTATTCGACGTTTGCTGATGGGCTATGCCGTGCAATCTAATGAACGCATTCACGATATTGTGCCAGTGGCTAATATTGAAGGTTTGGATGCGCAACTGCTTGGTCCGTTGATTTTATTTGTTGAACAACTACATGACTTTTCTGAAGCCATGCAAGTGGCAAAGACGGCAGAAGAGTGGTCGCCATTTTTGCATGATTGGATGCATCAATTTTTTCAAGCGGATGAATATGAACTCACTTTACTTGAGCATGTATTTAGTGCAGTAGAAGAATGGGTGCAATCCAGTCAGATGGTGCATTATTGCGAAAAATTAGATCATAAAGTCATGGCGGACGGCATTAACAGTCGTTTGCAAAAGGCTAACGGATCGCAACATTTTATGGTGGGCAAGGTGAACTTCTGTACCTTGCTCCCTATGCGAAGCATTCCATTTAAAGTGGTGGCTGTTTTAGGGTTAAACGACAGTGAGTATCCGCGTAGCGTGATTCCAAACAGTTTGGATCTCATGCGTTTTAAACATCGTCTTGGGGATCGGAGTCGTCGTAATGAAGATCGTTATTTATTTTTAGAAGCGATTCTTTCGGCGCGAGAAGCTTTATATCTAAGTTATAAAAGTAAAAGCCAGAATAACGATGAGCCGTTAACCCCTTCTGTGGTGTTGGCGGAGTTTATGGATTATTTATCGCCAACGTCACAAGCATTATTGCAACAACATCCGCTACAACCGTTTAATCCCAAATATTTTGCAAGCGGCAGTGGATTTTATAGCTATAACAAGGATTGGTTAGGTGCGATTGCAGTTCAATCGCCAATAGATAAAACACCAACATTTACTCCCATAACTGAGCAACAAAAAGATGATGTCACTATTGAACAGTTGATTCAGTTTTTTCAAAACCCTTGTCGATATTTTTTAAATCATCGATTAGACATCAGCTTGTTTCAATCCTTTGATGAAGAAGATGATCATGAACCATTTATAATGGATGGCTTGACTCAATATCAACTCAAACAGCATATGATGCAAGATGTGTTACAGGGACACGTCATGCGTAAAGACAGCGCGGAAGGTCAGCTGGCATTTGGTGAAATTGGTGATCAGCATTGGCGAAATATGCAGCAGCAGTTGCAACCTATGGTTGAGGCATATGCTGAATATGAAGTGTATTCGCGATCATTGCCTATCGAAATTAATGTTCACTTTGATGCAAATATGCCGCGTATTGTGGGGTGGCAGTATCAGGTATATGAACAGTTTCATCTAATGTTTGTGCCAAGTCGATTTAAAACCCGACACTTACTTCAGCTTATGCTCGAACAGGCTGGCTTGAGTGCCATGGGGCAACAAAAGCACAGCCGGTTAATTTGCCAGGATAAAATCATTTCACTCAAGCCCATGAAAATGGAGCAGGCTCAGACTTATTTGAAAACCTTGCTGGAATATTATTTATCTGGATTGCAATCTCCTTTGGCATTTTTGCCCGACACAGCTTGGCAATTTATAGAACCATTAAAAAAAGGTGCGCGCAAAACTCCAGAGGATAAGGCGATAAGTGCCTTTATCGGAACAGATAATAGTTTTGGATTTGGAAAGGCAGGTGAACGCGAAGATTTACATGTTATTCGCTGTTTAGGCGAATTAACTGAGATTCCACCGGTGACGGTTGATGTGGCGCAACACGTGTTTGATGTTTGGGTAAGTGAAGACCTCTATGAGGAAAACAGTCTATGAGTGACTCACATTCCATTCAAAAAAATGATGAAATGAACATCTTAGATACCACCAGTGTGGCGTTAAATGGCGTATCTTTAATTGAAGCCAGTGCAGGTACAGGTAAGACCTTTACCATTACTAGCTTGTATGTGCGTTGGGTTTTAGGTCATGGGTGTACGCCGCGCAGCCCTGAAAATATACTGGTTGTAACCTTCACCCGTGCCGCCACGGAAGAACTACGCAATCGTATTCGTCAGCGTTTACGTCAAGCTTATTTAGCATTAAATGGTGAAGCAGAAGATGCGCTAATTGCTGCAATTAAGAATGAACTTCCAAATTTAGATGACGCCAAGCAAAGATTGAAAGACGCGCAACAATTAATGGACTTAGCATCTATTTATACCATCCACGGTTTTGCTCAACGTTTGTTGCGTCAGAACTCGGTGGAAAGCGGCTTGAACGGTGAGTTTGAATTGGTCTTGGATGAGTCTGAATTATTAGAACAAGCCATTCGTGATGTGTGGCGAGCTAAGGTCTACCCATTAAGTGGGGATGAGTTGCAGGTGATAGTGCAACATTGGAAGACCCCAGATGGATTATTGGCAGATTTACGCTCATTGATTTATAAAGATGTGCACTTTCATATTGGGAAAAAAGGAAAAAGCTTTTCTCAAGCTAATGATGTTATCAAACAAGAGCAAGCACGTTTCAGAAGTCAGTGGGAGTCTGAACACTTAAATTTTATTGCTCAAATTCTATCACACCCTCAAGCCAATGGCAGTTTTACCCGCTATCTGACAAATCGTGTAAATTACATTCAAGCGTATTTGGATAATCCTAATCAGGTGAAGTTGACGGACGTTATAAAGGGACTTGATGCGTTTTCTCCTTCTGGCATGGAAAAGTCTGTAAAAAAAGGTGGAGAGCCTGTTACCCATAAAATCGTAGGGATGTGTGAAACCCTTGTGCAGGCCATAGTGGATTTTGATGAGGCAAGAGTGCATCACTTGCGAGAACAGCGTCAGTTGTTTTTGATTGCTTTACGTGAGCGATTACAAACCTTGAAATTGCAACAGCAGGTATTATCCACAGATGATTTATTAAAAAATGTTAATCAGGCGTTAAAGGGTCAAAACCAAGCGAGCTTATTACAACAAATTCGCCAACAATATCCTGTGGCCATGGTGGATGAATTTCAAGATACAGATAGTGAGCAATATCAGGTGTTTCACACCTTGTATGCGCAGGATCAAAGCGGTAGTGATTTAGCGCTATTTATGATTGGCGATCCTAAACAAGCTATTTATAAATTTCGCGGTGCGGATATTTTTACTTATATTCAAGCTAAGCAACAGGTGGATGCGAAGTACACGCTGGACACCAATTATCGCTCAACCTCTGCCATGGTTGGCGCAGTGAATCATATTTTCACACAGCATGCGCACCCGTTTATTTATGATGACAGTATTCCGTTTTTACCAGTAAAGGCAAAAGATGCGGCATCGAACTTGGTTATTCGCGGTAGTACCCAATCGGCGCTTTCTTGGGTGGTGATTGAAGATGAGAGCATTACCAGTAAATCGCAATTAACAGATGTCTGTGCCGATGATTGCGCTGAGCAAATTAGCAAGATGTTAAATGCCGCACAAAGCGCAGACGCGAAATTGGGGGATAAAGTATTAGCGGCATCAGACTTAGCTGTTCTAGTACGAAATCGACACCAAGCGGCAGCCATTAAACACAGTTTATCTGAGCGTGGTATCAGCTGTGTTTATGTGGGGCAGGAGAGCGTGTTTGAAAGTGAAGAAGCCCATGCGCTTTTTGCATTGATGCAAGGTGTACACAGTTTAAATGAGCGTCAATATCGTAACGCGCTTGCGCACCCGATTTGGTCTTTAACATTGGATGATTTCTCTGCTTATCAGCAAGATGAAGCAGCGTGGGAGAGTGAATTAGAACAGCTATACAATTGTCATGAGCTTTGGTCGAAGCAGGGTATTATGGCGATGGTGATGCATTGGTTACATGTGCGTCATTTACCTAATCAATGGCTAGCATTGAGTCATGGTGAACGCCGTTTAACGAATATGATGCACCTTGCAGAATTATTACAAGAAAGTGCCACTCAGGTTCAAGGCATGCAAGGCCTATTGACTTGGTTTTCACAACAGATTGTGCAAGGTATGGGCAATCAAGAAGGTAAACAATTACGTATAGAAAGTGATGCCAATCTCGTACAAATTATTACCATTCATAAATCCAAAGGTTTGGAATACCCTGTGGTATTTTTGCCCTTTAACTGGGAAGGGAAAGAATCTAAGGATGAATTGTTTTATGATGAGAAACAACAACGCTTGGTATGTGACCTAGCGGATGATTATGCAGCGCAACGAATTCAGGAAGGATTAGCCGAAGAAGTACGTCTGTTATATGTAGGTCTTACTCGAGCCGCCAGTAAATGTTTTGTGAGCGTGCCAGTCAATCAACAGAAAAAAATTCAAGAGATGATGGGTTTAAGTGCATTGCATCATGTTTTGTTTTCTCATAATGATGAGTCTATTAAAACCCAATTGATCACCCTTGCGAATGCATACCCTGAACAGTTTGAGATTCAAACGGCATTGAATACTTGCAGTCCATTTCAAGAGCAAACACAACATCAAGAGCTTGTCGCAAAAGCGTTTACTGGAAAAATTGCTCGTCCATGGCAGATGTCCAGTTTTTCTAGTTTAGTGCGTCATTTACATGGCCCAGTCAGTCCGCGATTTGAAACAGATGATGAAGTGCAACTTCAAGCGCCGCAAGTCGTAACGAATATTGCAGAAAACAGTGATGTGCTACCTGGGCAGTTTCGTTTTCCTAAAGGGGCTCATGCTGGTAATTTTTTACATACTTTATTAGAGAATGTGGATTTTTCACAATTGCCAAATGATCTTGATGATCTGGTTGATTCTCTATTAGCTCGCTTTGGTATTGATTTGCATTTTAGTGATGATGTGCCGCCTTGGTTACACACCATACTTAACGCATCTATGCATGCTCATGCAGGCAAGCCCGTTCGTTTAAAAGATTTATCGCAAGATTTGAAAAAAGTGGAAATGGAATTTTATTTCCCTGTGGAAACCTTAAATGCCAAAGATGTGAATACCTTACTGAGTCATTTTCCTTGTGTTGAGTCGCCCGTGCAATCCTTGGATTTCATGCAGTTAAAAGGCATGTTAAAAGGCTTTATAGATTTAACGTTCACTTGGCAAGATCAATATTTTATTTTGGATTATAAGTCTAATCATCTGGGCAATGATTTTTCGGATTATCAAATTCAAAATATGGACTCAGCAATGGCCGAACACAGATATGATGTGCAGTTGGTCATCTATACACTGGCTTTACACCGATTGTTATCGTTACGATTATCAAATTACGATTATGATCAACACATTGGCGGTGGTTATTATTTATTTTTAAGAGGCTTATCTGAAAACCAAACTACAGGTCAGTTTTTCTGTAAACCAGATAAGCGCTTAATATTGGCACTGGATGGCTTAATGCAGGGGAAAACCTTACAACAAGTGCTAAATCAGATTCCTGAGCAAGGGGATCTGTTATGTTGATATTAGATCAGTATTTGTCCCGTTTAGATGCCCATAGCATCAATCAATTGGATTTAGCGTTCGCAAAGTTTTTGCAATCACTGGCACCGAGTGAATCACATCTAGATTTACTGGGATTTGTTGTGAGTGCTCATTTGGGTCAGGGGCATGTGTGTTTAGATTTCTCTCAACCTCATGAGTGGTTAACCCAGCAGGAATTGTTGGAGATTAAGCAATTAGCGAATAAGAGTAAGATTGTAAGTAAGCTCGCCATAGGCTTGGATGCCCCGATCGATGATGTGACTATTATTGAGCCACTGGTCTTGCAAGGTGAGCGTTTGTATTTACAGCGCTATTGGTTATATGAATCACAATTGGCATCACGTATTCAAAGTCGATTACAGAGTCGGTCTTGGGATTTAAAATCACAAGAGCATTTTATTGCGACTCTTTTTCCAAAAAGTTATGACGAAATAGACTGGCAGGCTGTCGCAGCCTGTATGGCAGCTAAGCAAGGGTTTTGTGTGATCAGTGGAGGCCCAGGAACAGGGAAGACCACCACAGTTATTCGTTTGTTATCACTTTTAATTCAGTTGTATCAAACACAGTTGAATTCTCGCCCGATTATTAAACTGGTTGCGCCAACGGGAAAGGCTGCTATGCGCTTAACCGAATCCATCGCTTCGGCGAAACAAGGATTGAATGTGGATGCCAATATTATGCAGTGGATTCCGGAGCAAGCCAGCACACTACATCGTTTATTGAAGTCTAATGGTCGTGGTGAGTTTCAGTATCACAAATACAATCCATTGCATCTGGACATAATCATCGTGGATGAAGCCTCTATGGTGGATTTGTCATTAATGTCAAAGCTGTTCGATGCTTTGCCTGAACATGCTCAATTGATTTTATTAGGGGATAAAGATCAATTAGCGTCCGTAGAGGCGGGCAGCGTACTTGCGGATATTTGCGATAGCGATAATGAGCATGGATACAGTGATGCAATGGTTAAAGATTTATCTGCATTGATAAAGCATGACTTGACCGCTTTTACTGAGTCGCAAGGTTCACAAATTCGCGATCATATTTGTCATTTACGTAAGAGCTATCGCTTTGATGCTAACAGTGGAATTGGTTTTTTAGCCCAAGCCGCCAATCGCGGTAATGTGAGCCAGTGGAATCAAGTGGTATCGAGCAATTATAGCGATTTACAATTGATGGATTTATCCGAAGAGCAGTTCGCCAATTTTATTCAGCAAGGCGTGGTTGAATACGGTCGATATTTAGAGTCCGTTTTGCCGAATTTAAAAAATGGCATGTCCGATGAAGACGCTTTACGCGCACATCATCAATTTTCTAAATTCCAAATCCTATGCGCGTTAAGAGAAGGGCGTTTAGGCGTTGAAGGCTTGAATCAACAAATTGAGCAAGGCTTACAGCAAAAAGCTTGGATCCCCAAAGATCAAACCTGGTATGCAGGGCGACCTGTGATGATTATGCAGAACGATTATGGATTAAACCTGTATAATGGGGACATCGGTTTGATTTTGCCCCGTTTGGGTGAAGATGGTGTAGTGAGGCTAAAGGCCGCGTTTGTGGGGGCGGATCAGCATATACGTTGGCTGCAACCGGCACGTTTGCCACAACATGAAACCGTGTATGCCATGACGGTGCATAAAAGTCAGGGCTCAGAGTTTGAGCATTGTGCTTTGGTTTTACCCGATCATCAGACTCAGGTATTAACAAAAGAATTGATATATACCGGCATTACCCGGGCCAAAAAACGGCTAACCTGTATAGGTCGGTCATCCGTTATTCATCAAGCGTTACAACGAAAAGTGCAGCGGGCCAGTGGATTAGGCCAGCGGTTATGGCGTCAAACTGATTTGGAGCCATTGCAAGCAGACGAAGGTTCACAGTTTTCATTATTTTAATAGGTGAGTCCCATGGGTTTACAGAACATGATTACAAAAGATCAGGCATTGCCTGATCGTGCTGAAAAAATGCCCATCTTGAATAAGCATGCGGTTAATGGACGTAGTATGGAAGGCCCATGGCCGAACCACGCTAAGAAAGCGTTTTTTGCGATGGGCTGTTTTTGGGGGGCCGAGCGTTTATTTTGGCAAATGCCAGGGGTGTATTGTACTGCTGTAGGTTACATGGGTGGTTTGACTAAAAATCCAACTTATGAAGAAGTGTGCTCTGGTTACACAGGCCATACTGAAACTGTCATGGTGGTGTTTAATCAAGAGCTGACGGATTTCTGGACCTTACTTGAAACCTTTTGGCAAAGTCATGACCCAACTCAGGGTATGGCTCAAGGTAATGATAAGGGCACGCAATATCGTTCTGCCATTTTTTGGGAAGACGATATGCAAAAGATGTTTGCTGAAAAAAGTAAGCAAATGTATCAAGCTAATCTTAGCAAAGTTGGTATGGGCAATATCACCACTGAAATTACGAAAGCGCGAGAATTCTATTTTGCTGAAGATGCTCATCAGCAATATTTGCACAAAAACCCGAACGGGTATTGTGGTTTAGGCGGCACAGGTGTGTCGTTCGTTTAATGCACCCGCGTAATCCCCATGTAAACGGTTATGATATGGCGACGCTCACTCAGGCTCTACCTGAGTTAGCGCCGTTTATCGTGATGAGTAAACAAGGCCGGGAATCCATTAATTTCTCCGACTCAAACGCCGTGAAATTACTCAACAAAGCGCTGCTGATTCATGAGTACGGATTGCATGATTGGGATATTCCACAGGGCTATTTATGTCCACCCATTCCTGGACGTGCCGACTACCTGTGTCACTTATATGATTACCTAATGAGTTTAGGCTTATTAAATACTGACCATACGATTCGAGGGTTGGATATTGGAACGGGGGCTAATTTGATTTACCCGTTATTAGCGAATCGCTTATTTGGCTGGCACATGTTGGGGGCGGATATTGATAGCATTTCGTTGCAGAGTGCGCAAAATATTTTAAATGGGAATGCCGATTTACAATTACCCATTGAATTACGTTTGCAGTCTAATCCTGAAAATATGTTTCAAGGCGTTATCCAAATCCAAGAAACATTCTTGTTTAGCATGTGTAATCCGCCATTTCATAGTTCTAAGCAAGCCGCCATGGCAGGCAGTGAACGTAAAAATAAAAACCTAAACCGTAATAAACAAAAGCGTTTATCAAATCAGCGAGCGATTAAAGATACTAAAGCACTGAATTTTTCCGGTCAGAGTAATGAGTTGTGGTGTGAAGGTGGCGAGCGTCGATTTATAACCAAGATGATTTTTGAATCACAAACGTTTAAACAGCAAGTAGCATGCTTTACTTGTTTGGTTTCGAAAAAAGAAACTTTACAGGATTTAAAACGTCCACTTAAAAAAGTAAACGCCATTTTTGATGTGGTGAAAATGCAACAGGGCAATAAAGAAAGTCGATTTATTGCTTGGCGTTACGAATAAGTAAACCTAATGACTATTCTCTACGGTTCTGTTGTATTGTTGTAGCTTGTTTTGTTTGATCATGGCTTGTATTTCATGAATATATGCTTCACGTCGAGTACTGTAGCCCCATAATCCTTTCGCTAATTTTAGCCCTGTAATTTTAATATCGTCTTTACGCGCTTCTGCTCTCAAGTCTCGCAACTTTTTATAGGCATTCTGACTATTTAGGTTTCGCATATAACTTTCAATCGAGTCCGTAATGCTATCGAATTTGGCAACTTCGTGCTTTTGCTTACCATGTCGCTGCAGTGGAATAATGCCGCAGCCTTTCACGTAGCACCATTGCCCGAATAGGTTGTTGCCTTCTTGTGCAAAGCGTGACGTACCCCAAGCGGATTCATTGGCTGCTTGTGCCATGGCGAGAGATGCGGGGATGATATCCACGCGAACTAATAACTCATTAATTCGATCATGTACTTCTGTTTCGTCTACCTCATATTTCTCGGCCAATTGGCTAAGTCGTTTTAATTGAGAGTTTGACAACTCAGGAAAATGCGACTGTATTTCGATTAATTCACGGCGCTCATTCAAAATTCGATCATTCGCATACTTTATTTTAGGCTGTAGAAATTGAAAGAAATCTTGTTTCTTCTCACGGACATCTGTGTACGTTGAGAAGTCTGGGATCGAGCTGTTCAGCGTGAATGGATTCGAATGATCAGATAGGGTTAACTCAACGTTGGTTTGACTTGGAAAAAATACCCCAACCAATGCGGCAACTGTTAATAATAAAAAAAGCGAAATACTAAATACGATTTGCATAAACACACCAAAAACAAAAGTTTGAATGCAGTGTATCAGTTCACAGTTTTAGATAATAGTCAGACAATAAGTTCGTAAATTCAGGGGTATAGTCATTGCTATTAGTGTGATAAATCGTGATTGAGCTGTGCTGGATGTTACTGACCGGTTTTTTAGTATAGTGCCAGATCCCCATTTTACTGGGCTTATTCTCACGAGCAAAAACCGCTATGTGTTGCTGAAGATTTAAGCCATGTTGTTGAGCATGGACAGAAAAATTTTTGTGTTCATGGGGCGGTAATAACACCCATGCAGATCCAACTTCGCTGAGAAGTCGAGCCATATGAAAGGTTAATTCTGAAAACGATAATCCGTCATTGTGCCGTGCTTGATTACGCTGTGTGTTGTCACCTTGTAAGTGCTCAGTAAAGAATGGAGGGTTACACAGAATACAATCGTACTGCTGATCTGTGGTGTAGTTTTGAATACTGGTATGGTGTGAATGGAGTCGGCTTGAAAAAGGGCTGCTGGCAAAATTTTGCAGGGCTTGTTGTGCAGCGGAAGTATCAATTTCGATGGCATCTATGCTGGCATTACAACGCTGAGCGGCCATGAGCGCCAATAAACCGGTGCCGGTACCAATATCCAAAACGGATTGAGTGTTGCTCACTTGGATGATCGCCCCAAAAAGACAAGCATCAAGACTGACTTTCATAGCGCATTGATCTTGTTGGATGCCAAATTGTTTGAATTGGAATGTATGTTTAGACAAGATATTTCTGCAAAAAATAGCAAGTATAAATATAGGCGATGGAGCTGTCACGATTTAGGCAAGTGAATCACTTGCCTATAAAAGTATCGCTGTGATTAGGCGACGCTGTGAGCTAACTCTTGTGGGTGCAGAATATAAACCACCCAAGCAATGGCGGTGGCGTAACACAGGTTGGTGGCTAATTCACTATGTGGGTCTTCCAGAAACGCCCGTTGCGATGCCAAGCCACGGATTCGGCTAGCAAGGTCAGGGTGAAAGGCCAAATATTTATCCCACACCATTTGATGAGTGGAAGTATCAATGCCATATGGACCAAGCCCTTTGTGGTGTTTAGTGTTTTGGTGCTTTTGTTTTTGGGTAACGATGGCCACCAGTAAGTTTTCGACGGCGGTACCGGCTTTTCCCAAGTAATCTAAGGTGGGATGAATGATTTGTTCGCGCAATTCTTGTTTGCTGATATCCATGGCTTACCTCCTCGGGCGCCCTAGGATCGGCTAGTTATTGACTTCATTTAATAAAAAGCAAAAACCCTGCCGAATCCCTCAAATATCAATAACCATTTTCCGGGTTGGAAAATCGTGTTTCGTTATTAATACTATCGACCAACTCTATGGCTTATTTAGTCCTTTTTTTCGTGACCCTTATATAGAACATAGTGGCAACACGTTAAACTTCAAGTGGCATATTGGTTATACGATGTTGGTTTTTAATTGGTTTGTATTGAGGTAATCCATGGGTTGGGTAGACAGTCATTGTCACTTGAATTTCCCGCAATTTGATCCTGATCGCTTGTTCCCTGAACTTGAGCGCATGGGGTGTCAGGGCGTTTTGATTCCAGCGACCACCGCACAAAGCTGGGAGAGCGTACTGCAGCTTAAAACCGCTTATGAAAAATTTGTTTTAGCGGCTTTTGGGTTACATCCATATTTTATAGAGCAGCACCAAGCTTCCGATTTAGAAAGCCTGGATCAATACATCACTCTACATAAGCCCTGTGCTCTGGGAGAGTTTGGTCTGGATGCTATGCTGGATGCTGAGTTATGGCAGCAGCAGATTTTCTATTTTAATCAACAACTTGAGATAGCTAAACAGCATAAATTGCCGTTGGTGATTCATTGTCGAAAAGCCCATGATCAACTGGCCAGTTTGGTCAAAGCGTCAGGGTTTAGATCAGGTGGATTCATCCATGGTTTTTCGGGCAGTCTGCAACAAGCTAAGCGATATCTGGATTTAGGGCTCGTATTGGGTCTAGGTGGCGCACTTACCTATGATCGAGCTAAGGCCATGCATAAAATGGTGGCGGCTTTACCTGATGATGCCTATACCTTAGAAACGGATAGTCCGGATATGGCACCGGCATTTGCAAAAGCTGAGGTGAATACCCCTATGAATATTCCAAAAATAGCCGAGTATATTGCTCGTCTAAGAGGGCAGACCTTGGAGAAGGTGTTTTCAGATAGCACCTGTAACGTTGAACGCATCTTAAATCTCAAGCTGGGAGCTTAAAATGAAGGCATTGGTGGTGATCGCAGATGGCATTGAGGAATTAGAAACCGTCACTATTACAGACTTACTTGTTCGAGGGGGTATTCAAGTAACACTGGCCAGTGTGAATGGGTTACAGGTAACAGCCGCTCGCGGTTTAAAATTGACGGCGGATGATGCGATTACTGGCATCTCTGATGACTTTGATGTTGTGATCTGCCCTGGGGGAAATTTAGGGGCGCAAAATCTGGCTGCTTGTGAGACCCTGAAATCACTGTTGGCGGCTCGCCATCAAAAACGGCAGTGGATTGCCGCTATCTGCGCGTCTCCGGCTGTGGTGTTAGAGCCATGGGGCATTTTAGATGGCAGAGGAGCTACGTGCTTTCCTGCTCTTGAGCATGAATTAGTGGATTATCGTGACCTACCTGTGGTGGTGGATGGTCACATTATCACCAGTCAAGGACCCGCAACCTCAGCCCAATTTGCGCTGACCATTGTGCAAAAACTGCAAGGCGATGCTGTTGCCAAAGATGTGGCCAAAAACGCTTTGTACCGTTTCTAGTTGTTATCTTAATTGTATTCTATGTGAGTACTTGCTTACTTTAGTTGGTACTATAGTTCTTTGTTTTCTCTTGAGGGATTGTTCGAATAATGCGTCACAGGTCTAATCCTTTTGGATTAAGTATGATAAAGTGCGTCACGAAAAATTGCGTCAATACTGGTTACTTTTTCAACGATGAAGGGCTGGTATAAATATAATAAAGGAGCGATTGTGAACCGCGTCATTCAACTTTCAGCACTCTTGCTGACCGTGCTAGCCTCGTCTGCCACTTTGGCAAAAGTATCTCCTCAACAAGCTGCTCGATTAGGTCTTGATTTGACACCCATGGGTGCAGAAAAAGCCGGTAATGTGAGCGGAAGTATTCCTGCGTGGACAGGTGGTATTACTCAACCTGTTGCCGGTTATGAAGAAGGCCAATTCCATATTGACCCTTACAGCAAAGATCGTGTGTTGCATGTCATTAACTCAAACAACCTGCAAAAATACAAAGAGCACTTAACCCAAGGTCAGATTGAATTACTAAAGCGCCATCCTGAATACAGCATCAACGTATACCCAAGTCATCGTAGTGCGGCATACCCGCAATTTGTATATGACGCGGTGAAAAAGAATGCCGTTTCAGCGGAATTACAACCCTATGGTACCGGTGTGACGAACACCATTATGGCAAGCCCGTTTCCCATTCCTAAAGACGGTGCAGAAGTTTTATGGAATCACACGTTGCGTTATCGTGGTTTGAACTGGGAATATGTGTCTTCTACGTTGAACACCACAGAGTCTGGCGATCAAGGTATCACGACACGTGAGTATCAATATTTCTTCGCTTACTCACAGCCAGGTATCACCTTATCTGAAATTGATAACAAGATTTTTTACTTAAAGCGTAAGACGTTGTCCCCTGCAAAAATGGCCGGTCAAATGACGCTGGTACATGAAACCTTGGATCAGATTCGTTCTCCGCGTAAATCTTGGATCTACATGCCGGGTCAGCGTCGTGTTCGTCGTACACCGGATCTTGCCTATGACACATCTGACATCGACAGCAATGGTATTCGTACCATCGACCAGGTCGATATGTTTAACGGTGCGCCAAATTTATATGATTGGACGTTAGTGGGTAAGCAAGAAAAATACATTCCGTATAATGCGTACAAGTTACACAGTGGCAACCTGAAGATTTCGGATATTGCGAAAAAAGATTTTATTAATCCAAATTTGACCCGCTATGAGCCACACCGTGTGTGGGTGGTAGAAGCGACAATTCGTACCGGTATGAGCCACATTTATACTAAGCGTCGTTATTATTTTGATGAAGATACCTGGCAAATCGTATTAGCTGAAGAATACAACGACGATGGTAAGCTAGTGCAAGTGACTGAAGCCCACACTATCAATTACTATCAAGTTCCTATGGTGTATTCGACGTTAGAAGTGACCTACGATCTTGAAGATGGTCGTTACTTCGCAGAAGGCTTAGATAACGAACGCTCACCGATTAATATGAATGTGAACTTTGAAACTCGTGACTTTAGTTCTTCGGCGTTACGACGCGAAGCTCGCTAAACGATCTTAACTTTTAAAAACCCTAGGTGTCCCCTAGGGTTTTTTTTATGGTATAACCACCCCTCAAGTTGAAAGAGGTGTTATTGGTGCGTTGGTTTCAATCCAGTTGTGTGGCAATGGGGTTATGCTTCGCGTTGCTTGCTAAAGGCAGCGGTTCGGTATTACCTGAAAATTTCGCATTACTGTCTGAAGACGTACAAGCATTATTACTTGAATATGCATTTTTTAGTGATCAAGTAAATCAGCGCTGGGGCGAGCAAGCCAGCTTTGCCTCACAAAAAGCTTATGTTAAATATCTAGATGATTACCTATCTCGTGCCACTGTGGACTTTGACCGTGGTGTATTGATCGTCGAAACCTTAGCCACTAGTGAGCCTAAGAAACAATTACGCAGTGCGATAGTGACGGCGTTATTAACCCCAGATGATCCAGCCGCTGTGGATTTATATTCCGCACGAAAAATTTCCGCCAATGGTAAGCCCTTTTTGTTAGGGCAAGTGTTGGATCGAGATGGTCAGTCAATTGCTTATGAATGGCGTGCACAAAAATTTGCCGATTTCTTAATTGAGCATCAATTGCAAGTGAGTGAAACCGCACAGGGCCTACGCTATTGGGTCAGCATAGAAATGGTGGCAAACCATACTCAGGTAGCTGCTCAAGGAATTCGCGGCTGGGTGACGCAAGCCAGTAATCGCTTTAACTTACCAGAATCACTCATTCTAGCCATCATTGAAACCGAAAGTGGATTTAATCCATTTGCGGTGAGTCATGCAAATGCTTATGGATTAATGCAAATTATTCCATCTACGGCGGGTGCGGATGTGTTCCAAAAAGTACTGCGCAAATCGGGTCAGCCATCACGAGATTATTTGTTTAATGCGCAAAATAACATTACGGTGGGCAGCGCCTATCTGACCATTTTACGTGACAACTATTTATCCGGTATTCAAAACCCCACCAGCCAGTTGTATTGCATTATCAGTGCTTACAATAGTGGCGCAGGAAATGTCTTTAAAACCTTTCACCACAATCGCAAACAAGCCATACGACGTATTAATAGTTTATCGGTAGATGAAGTGCTATGGCGTTTGCGAAAGCATCAGCCTAGCCATGAAGCACGGCGCTATGTGGAAAAGGTACTGGCTTTTCAAAAGAAATATGACACATGAGCGTGATAAATAAACTAAACCAACAGCTGGTGGATTTGTTTCAAAGCCAGTTGTGTGAAACAGCCTTGCCCGATTTGGATTTAAAGTTGTGGCTATTGGAGCCGCCTGAGACGGAATCATTTAGCCCTGCGCAAGTGGAGGCCATTTGGTCCAATATGCCGTATTGGGCATTTGTTTGGTCTAGTGGTCGCGCCTTGGCCCAATACTTATTGGATAACCCTGGTTTGGTTAAAGACAAGGTGATCGCCGATTTCGGTGCTGGTAGTGGGGTGGTTGCCTTGGCTGCTTTAAAAGCTGGCGCTAAACAAGCTTGGGTTGTGGATATCGACAATGCCGCCATTGATGCCTGTGAGGAAAATGCGCGATTAAATGGTTTAAATGTACAGGGTGTTAATGGCTTATCCGACTTACCCCAAGTGGATTTGTTGTTGGTCGGAGACGTGTTATACGACCCCAGAAATCACGGATTAGCGGCCCAGTTATTCACCGATAACTGGGCGGTTATCTGGGCAGAAAGCCGCGCTCAGACTAGGTTGAGCCATTACGGCCCTGTGGCCAGTCTAGATGCAGAGACGTTACCCAATCTAGGTGGATTTGATGAGCATAAGCAGATCCATATTTACCACCATAGAGTCTAATAAAGCCTGAAAAAACCACGTAACTGGCAATTTCTGTCTATACTGAAATCAGTTGGGCGAGGATCTCAGTTATGCATTATAAGACAGTGAAAGACGTGGTGGATCATAGTCGCCGCCTGCACCAGCAAATTAGCCAGCTGTATCAAGAGATTCGACAAGAGCAATCACAAGAGCGTGTAAAAATGCTGTTGGATTATCTAAAGCGTCATGAAGATCATTTAGAGCAAAGTCTTGAGAAGTTTGAAAAAGATAAAAGCCAAAAAGTATTGGATAGCTGGTTTCAGTATGTGCCGGATCAGGACATCTCGGAAGTACTAGAGCAAGTTGATATCAATGATCACATGAGTGTGGATGAAGTGATTTTGATGGCCTTGAAATTGGACGATTATTTTATCGACTTATATGAGGGCATGGTGGAGCATTCAAGTTCGTCAGCCGTACAATCGGTTTTTCAAAATTTATTGGATATGGAACAGCAAGAGAAAATTCGCACAGCCCGAACGGCACTAAACATGTCAGATATGTAAATCAATGGGCAATAAAAAAGCGGCATTTGCCGCTTTTTTATTGCATTGAATTTACAAGCGTTGCTTAGCAATGCATTTGCGAAAATGTGCGAGCTGATCTTGTTCTGAATATTCGGAGCATTCTTCCATGAGTTTTTCTAACTCTTGGGATTTCTCAATAAAAAAATCAATAAAAGCACGCACTTTCTTCGGCTGATGTTTACCACCGGGAAAGACAAGATACAGAGGTTCTTGCTCGATTTGCCAATCTGGCAGTAGAATTTCTAACGAACCATCTAATATTTCTTCGTATACCATGAAGGTTGAGGTAATTGAAACACCATGGCCTGCCGTCATATGGTGTTTGACAATTTCATGGTGATTAACGATGACAGAGCTGTTTTGTTCTACCTCTAAACGCTCGCCGCTTTCTTTATGAATGAAACACGCATTATGGCTGTAACCTTTACGAGAGCCGAATTCTACCCATGGAATGTTATTAAGTTGCTCTGGGTGCGTGAAAGGGCCGTACTTTTCAATGAAAGCAGGGCTTGCGCAGAGAACAGGATCGGTATCGTCTACTTTACGCGCAATTAAGCTTGAATCTTCAAGTTTGCCTAAAGCAAAGCCAACATCAAAGCCGTCACGGATTAAATGCACATCGCCATCATTAAATACCAACTCCATACCAATTTGCGGATAAGTATCTTTAAAGGCTGCCATCCAACGGCCCATTAAATCTATTGCAAACCCAACTGGAGCAGAGATTCGTAAGTGCCCACTGGCTTCTTTTTGTTTGTCGGCAATGCGTTCGTGAATATCGCTGATTTCTTCGAACAAGGGTTTGTATTGTTCGTAGTATTGTAGGCCTACATCGGTCGGGCGTACTTCGCGCGTAGTACGCTCCAATAAACGCACGCTGAGTTTTTCTTCAAGGTCAGTAATCATTCGACTGACGCGGGACTTGGGCATATCAAGGCTGCGTGCGGCGGCGGTAAAACTGCCTTCTTGCACGACCTTGATAAACACAGACATCTGATTCAGATCTAACATGGCTTTCCATAACATTTAGTTTGCTAAATGATGGGCCAAAACTGACCAAAAGGCCAGTATTCACATTTGAATCAGAATAAAAATTTACTCCGCACAGCTTTCATAAGGTAGGGTATCAATCCAGTCGCTGATTAATTGTGCGGCCTCTTCATCTACCAGTGAACGACCTATGGGTGGCATACGATCTTTGGGTTCGGTATGACGCATTCGAATCGGGATACTGGAGATCTCTCCACGACCTGGCCAGATGTCAAAGCCACCACCACGCCAGCCGTGGCTTGGATTGCAGATGCCATGTTTATAATCAATATCTTTTCGCCAATATTCTAAGCGTAAACCCGAAAGCTCGCCTGATCCACCGTCGCTATGACAATGAGCACAATTAATATCTAAATAAGCCTTCGCTCGATTTTCTAGTGTTGCTGTTTGATCTTGCCAGTTTGGAGCAAATTCAATAGATGAAAGGTCTTCTGGTAAGGCAGTTAATATCCCAATACTGCTCCAGTATTGAAGTTGGTTTACATGAGAGTTTGGATCTAAGTAATTTAAATTTCGTGCTTTTGGACCGATCGGAGTCAAAAATGTTTTGTCATTAATTTTTGTAACATGGCAGACACTACATTGACCTTTTGAAGGAGTCCTATAATCAAAGGTATAGGGCAGATTATTCGATATAATAGTGTGTTCCTTAATTGTTCCTGTAACACTAAGATAGGCATCACTTAATTCTGGATACCAAACGAACGGGAGAAATTCCCAGCCATTTTCACGTTTTATCAGCAATCGAACTTCTAAAATATTTTCAGGTTCTTTCTGCACATCTTCTGGTAGAGCGAATATTTTTATTAACGTAGATCCAATAGGGAAATTGAAGGTATCAGTTTCAATGTAATCAATTTTTTTTCCAGTTGGAAGTAATATGAAACGATATTTTCGAGTAAAGTCAGTGAATAACGTATTATTTAAATGATAAGGAGTAATGTCTTCATGGGTGGTATAAACATTATTTTTGATGGATTTAAATAACCCGTACTCAGATAACTTATTACAGTTGAAATTATAGATGGCAGTCCAGTTGATTTCGCCGTCTACTTTTGTTTCACATTCTATCGGATTTGTCCCGAATGGGTTTTTGGGTTCATTAATTTTATTGCTGCTGTTGTTTTCGTTGTAACAACCATGCAAAAAAATCAAGGATATTAAGGTTAATAGATAAAGGGATTTATTATTCATAAAAAATAAGCGACCAGATTAGTCTGGTCGCTGGATATATTAATTACATGGTGTTTTTGTGCTTGCATCTATCCAAGCTTTAACAAGTTCTGTCCCTTCGCTATGGACGAGCTCTCTTCCTAATGGAGGCATTTGGTCACCGCTACCATCTGGAATTGCTTCCATGCGTTGAATCATAATTGATTCATCCGCTGCTCCAGGAGAAATGATCCAAGAGAGACCTTGGCCACCATAAGAGATAGGCTTATTACATGTGGCTAAGGATCCTTCAAATTGCCATTGAGCATTAAAGTTTGTATTGCTTGCGTCGCCTTCTTCTCGATGACAATGAGCGCAATTAATATCTAACCAACCTCTGGCAAATGAGTCTAATTGGCTAGGGGAAATAGAGTTTACATCTACGTCGTCATTAAAGACGGGTACTGATTCAATTTCAGCGGTGTTGCTAGGTACACCACTTAATATGCCATATTCGACCCATTTACTGATTTGATTTATTGGGCCAGTGCCGTAATCCTTATCGCTATTAAGGTAACGAGCCTTTGGACCAATAGGTGATTTACCAATGCTTCCCCCTTCCGGCTTAAATTGATGACAGCGGATGCATTGCTGACTATTAGGTACACCATACGTGAATTCTAAATCCTCTTCACCGTGTTTTAGTTCCACATCTGTGTTACCGCCAATTAGCGTTAAGATCGCATCACTTTTATCTGCGTTCCAAATGTATGGGAGAGCTTCCCAACCAGATTCACGGTGGATCATTAATCTTGTTTCTATGAGTTCTTCTTTTTCAATTCCTCTATCGGATGTGTCTAATGGAACGGAAAAAGTTTTAACTAGAACACTGCCAATAGGGAAGTCAAATACTTCACTAGCATTGTAAGTGGCAGTGGTGTCGTTAGGCACAAAAATAAATCGATATTTACTGGCGTAATCGGTGAATAGCGGAGTTGAAAGGTCGTACGCTAGGCCACGGTTATTCGGATTATCCGTTGGATCACATTGATTTTGGAATAATTGATATTCAGAAAGATTGGTTGCATTTTCTGTTTTTAGTTTTTCCCATTGTACGCTTTGTTCGGTATTTAACACACAAAGAGCATTTTCACTTAAACCAATAACTCTTTTTTGTACTTGATTGCTTGTATCCTCGGTATCTGAGGATGAGCCGCATCCAACAACTCCAGCTAGAGTTATTGAAGCTATAAGTGCTTTTATTGAATTCATACTGCTACCCTAGTTAGAGAGATGGAGGGGGAACCCCCTCCAAGCATTGATAGATTAGATCTCTACAGTAATGCAAGCATCTGGTGCTGTTGCTGCATCATCAACACCACAACTAAAACTTGTGTTGTCATCAAATGTCACAACTGCTTTGCTTGCGGCTGTTGGGATATCTTTTCCAGATTCACCACCGCATGTGAAGATTTCTGGCGTATCTGTGGTTAGCACATATTTAGGACCAGTTGGATTGTTTTCACTATCCAGCTCCCATGCATCTTCAGCCATAGGGTCTACACGAGTTACGCTTCCCATAGTTGCCGAACCGTTTTCGGAAATACAAATAGCATCACTTTTGTCATCACCATCATTAGCATAATCGTATGGTAAAAACTCTTTAGGGTTAAAATAAGGTGACGCATTTAAACCTTCATCTTGTGCGAAAGGTACTAATTCGCCTGCATTTGCTAAGAGTTCACCAACACCATCATAGAAGATGTCTGGAATACCACCTTTTAAGGCGTAGCCCAAAACAATTTGTTGCATATCTTCTAGGGCACCTGCTTGAGGCAGATATTTTTCTTGAGAGATAGTATTGCTATGAATATTTACTGACTTCATTAATGGATTCCAGCCGGAGGCCAAAATTGAACCGTATTCAGTACCGTAATTATCAACATCACCGTCTGGTAAGAAGAATGAAGTAACAGCCATTGCCATCGTTTCATTGTTTTTGATTGTATTGTTGAAAACTTCAACATCTTGAGCGGCAAGCAAAATAATCCCCGTGCCTGGTGGCACAATGTGAACACCTGCAGGGTTGCTTCCTGCTACGGCGAAATTTGGAGCATTGTTTGACTCTACAAGGTTATCAAATACACGAACATTTTTGGTGTAGCGAGTGTTTTCAGCAATTGGCAGGTTGAATACGAGTATGCCGCCGGTATTGCCAATCGCTATGTTGTTATAGACATCAGCATTAATGGAGTTTTCAATTTCAATGCCTGCCACATTTTTCTCTGCGGTACAGCCGCGAACGACGATATTTTGTGATTGACCTACGTAGACACCTGCGTCAGCAGAACCTTTAACATAGCAATCTTCAACCAAGATATTTTCAGATAAAACAGGGTACAGACCGTAGGCACCATTTCCTGGGCTGTAATCAGTTTCCCAGACGGTTGCAACGCGGCGTAAAATTACACCATCTACATCTTTTGTTTTAATAGCATTATTAGCTGATTCATAAACGCCAAGATCTTCCATAATTAGGTCATCCATATTTGTAATATGGAATGAATCTTCACTGGTACCATCAAAGTCTAGGATGGTTTTATCCATCCCTGCGCCTTTAATTGTTAGACCAACAATAGAATCTAGGCCGTTAAAATCGAAGCCTCCTTCCATTTCATAACGGCCAGCAGGAAGAATAATGGTATCGCCAGATTGAACGGATTGAAGAGCCGTACTCAAGTCGGTATATATTTTTGAATCACTTAGATCAGATTCACTACCGATACAGATTGTACGAGGTACAGATGTTACGGCGTCACAATCGAATACTTTTGCAATACTATCGTCGCCACCATCGCTGCTACTGCCGCAGCCCACTAAGGCTAGGCCAGCTGCGACCGCTGCAGCTAATTTTAGTTGGTTTGTTGTTTTCATTATTACCCTCTATTTTTACGAATTAATCGTATATAGAGAGTAATAAAGAGTGGGGCGTATAGGAGAGGTGATATTTGGCCGTATGGCCGAAAATCACTTAATTATACATAGCTAGTTGATTGATAAGTTTTGCGGTAAAAACTTGGGGTTTTTCCTACCCACTTTTTAAATGCATGGCGGAAATTGGTGACATCACTAAATCCAATTAAGTTTGAAATGTCTTCTATGGTGATATCTGTACGCGTGAGGTATTCGATAGAAAGCTGGCATCGAACTTTATTCAGTATTTTCTGATACGAGGTGCCAATGTTTGCTAACTGGCGGCGCAAAGTGCGGGAGCTGACTTTAAATGCGCTGGCTAACATTTCAATGTCAGGGTAGTCACCGGCACAGCTCACTAATATTTGCTGGATTTCATTGACTAATGAGTGCTGCTGCTTCAGTTGGTCGAGTAGCTCATTGCAATAGGGCAGGTATTGAGTGCAATCGGCATGATTGCCTTGTTTGCGTTCTCGGCTAAATAACTGGGTACTGATGGTCCAAGTATTTTGTGGGCAGTTAAATTCTACTGGGCAGCCATATATGGATTCGTATTCAGCGCGATTCTTCTCATCATCGAATGTGAATTGAACATGTGAATAGCAAAGATCATCACCAAAAATGCTGCGTGCAACGTGTATTTTTGAAGCATTACCCAAGGCCACAAAAAAGGATAGTGGTTGGGCTTCTAAATTTTGCACGTTATACATGGTGGCATGCATTTGCGTGTCTCTATGGGTGGTATTTCGTTTGAGTAAATTGCCAAGTAATGAGGAGTATTTTGTTTCAATTTCGATGGCGTGGCCTAGGTTTTGGGTGGATGCGACAGCATAGCCAAAAACACCAAGATCACTGACTTGGTAAGTGGCACCAATACGTGCGCCAACGATGGGGCCTAAATGTTCTGCGCAAAACTTCATGGCGGCGACGACTTTAAATGCGGGAAAACTGCTCTCTTCAAGATCAGCTCGTTTTAAACTGATATGACTTAACAGCTTTTCGCTGAAGGCTGGGTCATGTTCATCTAAGTAGCGAAAAATATTTCGCAGCTCAAATGCAGGGTAAGGTTGATCCCCTAATACAGACAAATGACAATCTGTATTTGTGTAAAAATTCATGACTTGATTCACGTTCATACCTGCCACGTTTACGACTTAATTTGTGGGTTATTGTTGTTATTGCTCAGGGCCGAATTTCACATATTAAAGAATGAATGATGGTTCGCAATAAGAAATTGGTGCGTTGGTACATGTTTTTGGGTTGTTGGCCATTATCCACACTTTTACCCCTATTTAAGTGCAGTAAATGTAATTTTAAGTAACGGAATGTTATTAAAAAATGGGGTTTCCAGCGGTATTTATCGAACAAGTATTCGGGTTTTGGTGAAGTTTTAATCTATGGGCGATAAACGTCTAGGCTGATATAATCCGCGCTTTTTATAGTTGGATGCACGGCGTGAGTTATCAAGATCGATTTGCTGGCATTGCTCGTTTGTATGGCGTGGCAGCTTTAGAGCGATTTCGCAGCAGCAAAGTAGCGGTTATCGGCATTGGCGGTGTCGGGTCGTGGGCGGCCGAAGCTTTAGCGCGAACTGGGTTTGGTGAGATTCATCTTATCGATATGGATGATATTTGCGTCAGTAACAGCAATCGTCAATTACACACATTGAGTTCTACCGTAGGGCAGTTGAAAGTAGAAGCCACAGCCGATCGTTTAAAAGGCATTAATCCAGAGTTAATCGTCAACCCTATTATGGATTTCTTAACGCCTAGTAATATGACTCAATACTTGGGTGAAATGGATTACGTGTTGGATGCGATCGATTCGGTGAAAGTTAAAGCCGCATTAGCCGCTTGGTGTAAACGAAATAAAGTGCCGTTGATTATGACGGGGGCAGCTGGTGGTCAGACCGATCCAACCCAAATTACGGTGGGAGACTTAAATAAGACGCACAATGATCCGTTAGCCAAGAAAGTGCGCAGTATCCTGCGACGTGAATACAACTATTCGCGTAATGCAAAGCGAAATTACAGTATTCCCTGTGTCTATTCCACAGAACAGTTGAAGTACCCTCAACCAGATGGCTCGGTTTGCCAGCAAAAGAGCTTCGAAGACGGTGCGGTTAAACTGGACTGTTCTGGCGGTTTTGGCGCTGCAACCATGGTAACTGCCACGTTTGGATTTGTAGCGGCGGCGGCAGTTGCTGATAGACTGGCAAAAAAAGCGAATGAAGCTTAAACACTATGGCGGTTTTATATTCCAAGCATCATAACGGGGATTTATTCGAAGTTCGATCAGCCGGAGCCACACGTCGTTTATACAGTAATGGTGTATTGCATAGTCAATGGAATCCTAATCGCTTAGTCAGTGGTGCCATTTGGGACTTATTGGTTCTCCCCGGTTTTTTCTTAAACACATCGCCAAAGCATGTGCTGGTTTTAGGGCTTGGCGGCGGCAGTGTGGTGCATTTAATTCGACACTTTTTTCCGTATTGCAAAATTACGTGTGTTGAACGAGAGCCAATGCATATAAAAATTGCACGTCGCTTTTTTAATTTACCAAAAGATGTTGAGGTGATTGAAGGGGATGCCTATGACGTGCTGGCAAAGCAAAACCCAAATTCGTATGACTGGATTTTAGATGACGTGTTTCAGCATGTTGCAGGGGAGCCAGAACGAGAGACGGATTTTGCAACGATTTTTGATTTATATGAAAAGGCATTAACACCGAATGGTATTTTGAGTATGAATACGATTGGTTCATATCAGTTAAAGTCCTTACGAACGTATAAAGCGTTATTCGATAGTTATTATGTTATGCGACATCCGCTTTATGATAATGCCATTGTGAGCTTGTATCGAAATGGGCGATCACGACAGGCGTTTTTTGATGCGTTAATGGAGCATAAAGAGCTCGATACTCGACGAAAAACGTGCCAATTGCAGGTGAGTCTTCGTGCGCTTTAGACGCTGGAAAAAACTCAAGTTAAAAAAGAAAAGCCCGATATTTATCGGGCTTTTCTTTTTTCTAAAGATCAATTAGAAATTACACAAAAGTTAAATCTAATTTACGTCCTTGCACATCGATGTTCTTGATTTTTACTGTCACATCTTGGTCCAGCTGATAACTGGTTTTGTCATTTGAGTGACGTAAATACATCTTGTCAAAGTTTAAACGCTCTTTGCTCTTTCTTAGGTCCACAAAGCCTTCGATGCCAATGTCGGTAAGTTGTACGGTGCAGCCTCCAATATTGGTTTGTACGATGCGTCCTGCAAATTCAGTTTGTGGCATATTCTCTAAAAACTGCAGCTTCAACCAATTTTCCGCAAGGTTGACGGCTTGGCGCCCTTGCACTAAACCCGTTTGCAGTTTATCGATTAATGTAGCATCCACTTCAGGGCATTTTTGTTGCCCCAAGCTTGCTTTAATAATTCGATGCACCACAAGGTCATTGTATTTACGAATAGGCGAAGTGAAGGTTGTGTAGCAATCGAACCCCATGCCGGTATGTGGGCCAGCTTCGACGCTAAATTCACTGCGGGTTAAGAAGCGACTTAATATGGTTTTTAATGGCAAGTCAGATTCTTTTGCTTCCACAGCTTTGATAAAGGCTTTGTAACCTTCGGCTGTAGTGAAATCACCTTCGAATTCGATGCCTTGTTGTTCGATGATGGTTTTAATATCACCAATGCGTTCAGTACGAAAACCCGGGTGTTGAATGTAAATTCCTGTGCCAAGGGTTTGTAAGTGGCGAGCGCAACACAGGTTGGCCACTAGCATGGCTTCTTCCACTAATTTTTGTGCAACATTGCGCTCAGCTTTGTAAATACTTTGCAGCTTGCCGTTATCGCCAACCGTTAAATAATAATCGGCACGGTCTTCCATGATTAAATTATTTTCACTACGGTATTGATTCAACGCTTGTGTGGCAAGGTGAAGTTGCATGAGATGATCCGCTAGAGATGCATCGACGGCATTGGCGTCACCTTCAATGAACTGCGTGACTTGCTGGTAGCTTAATTTGCCTTGTGAACGAACTAGGGCTTCTTTAAATTCAAATTGAATGACTGCGCCTGTTTTATCCAGTTCAATATCACATACCAAGGCTAAGCGATCTTTGTTTTCTAATAGAGAGCACAAACCGTTGGATAGTTCTTGTGGCAACATAGGTAAGCTGCGGCCAGGAAAATAAAGAGAGTTACAACGACGGGCCGCTTCCTGGTCGAGGTTGGTGTTCATACCAAACCAGCTGCTCGGATCGGCAATGGCGACACTTAAGATCCAGCCATTATCTGTGGCTTTTGCATACAGTGCATCATCCATATCACGAGTGTGTTCACTATCAATGGTGACATAAGGGATATGGGTTAAATTCTCTCGATCTTTCGCCATGGCTTCGATGTTTTCTTCTGCCAACAGGGCAAGTTCAGAAAACGTGGTTTCAGGCCATTCGTGGCTTAATTGAAACTTTTCGATGGCATATTGACGTTCAAAGCCGGCGTCGCTCAACTTGCCAATTTTGCGAACAATTTTGCCTTGAGGTTTGCCGTTTTTGAATGGGTGGCGCGTGACTTCACAAATCACCCAATCATTATCTTCGATGCCTTCACATGCATCCGGTGGGATGTATAACCAGTGTGTGCTGGTATGAGTGTCTGGTTCGACAAACTGGGCTTTGCCGCGTTTTTGGAAACGGCCGGTACACACTTTGAATTCAGTGCTGATGAGTTTCTCAGGCACGGCTTGTATTTTGTCTTTGTCATCTGTGGTTTCACTAAACTGGATGACGTCACCGGGAAAGACTTTGGCCATTTCATCTGGCGCTAGGAAAAAGGACTCGCCTTCTTCTGACATGACAAAACCAAACCGACCTTGGCTACCGCGAACGGTTCCTTGTTTAAGTTTGGCTTGCTGCTGGGTCTGAATCTCGGATTTCAGGGCTTTGAGCTGAGCTAAGCTATCGGAATTGAGCATGATATAACTGCATATAAAAAAATTACCCACATGGTATCACTTTGATTTCCCTTGGGGTACAGCCAAGGGGGCTTGTCTTGCCTGTGATGCTGGATAATTTGCGGGTTTTTATGTGCCTAGAAATGTTGGTATGGGAATTGGTTATTCTTCCACCAAGCTGGTGCTGTAAGTGGTGCCTTGAGGTGGAGTGATTTCGATTTGTTGGGAGACGGTTAAGCTCATTAATTGATCAGTTAGGTCGAATTCTTCTCCGTCGGTGTTCAACATGATGGTGCGTATGGCTGTGCTGGTGCGTGACGAGCCTGTAAAGATCACATGATTATTGGAAAGCATGTGCAGGGAGTCAAAATCTGGCAGCCAGTCGCCAAAGTCGATGCTTAAGAAACTAAAGTTGTCAGCGTTAGTTGTGGTGTCTAATTCAGCAACCGCCAAGTCCAAGCCGGCATCGTAACCAATGCAATATAGGCGTCCATTGAACATCTGGCTTTTGCGCAGGCCTCTCGTATCGCCACTGGGCAGACCTAAAATGGCCGGCAGAGGGTTATACACATCAATCTCAGGAATAGGTCGAGGGAACATGCGACCCCCTTGGCAGCTGGAATTGATGAAATAGGGGTAAATATAGTCATAAGACGCAATGGATGGGCTGTTGTAAGGTAGGCGCAGGCTGTAAATACGCTCGGTGTAGCCTGTGTAGCCTTGACGAATCACATTGCCATTGCAGGAAAAAATCAGCTTATTGATGCCGCGTTCGGTAATCTCAAAAATGCTGCTATTGCCGGCATCATCATCAGCGACGATTAAACTGGTGTAGGGGGCCAGTAATACGGTACTTAAACGACCTGTGACACTTTCACAATCTTCGAGAATGACGCGGTAGCTGTTATCACCACCATCGAGATTGCGGTAAATCATGATACCAGAGCGGCTGACCACGAACTGCCCAAGACCAGGGCGGTCATCTTCAAGGCTGACTTTTTCAAGTGTGTATTGGTTAGCAGTCCCTAAGCGCATACGATAAATATTGGTCGGCACTGGCGCCTCTGCTGTGGCGCTGGCCCTTGGGGTTTCGCCAGTTTGGGTGACACGTGCCGCAGTGGTGGTAGTCGTACTTTCTGTTGTTGTAGTGGTGGTTTGCGTGATCGTACCGCCCGTTGGACCACTGCATGTGGTGGTGGATTCAATCTCTGTTGTGTCAGTTGTGTCCGAGGTATCAGTGGTTTCGGTCGTGTCCGTAGTATCTGTGGTGTTAGTATCCGTGTCTTCTGTAGTGTCAGTATCCTCTTCCGTCTCATTGGTAGGGCAAGGTACTCCAACATGGTGGTCGACGATCTCATCATGTTCTTCGGCTTCTACTTCATCCATCATTCCCAGTGCTTCATAGTCGATGCTGAGGACGTACAGATCATCGGTGTCGTTCCAGCGGTTATCTGGTGGAAAGTAGTCCCGGCCCAAGCTGGTGAGGTTACTGCGACCACTATTACCACCTTCATTTAGACCAACCGGGGCACTGACCACAGAGCCTGAGCGCAAATCCACCAATAAATTGAAGTAATCGTTTTCGCTGTTGTCGTCTAGGTCGCGGTTATACAGGGTCAGCATGACGTAATCGGCACTCATGACCATGATGTCCAGAGGGATAATATTGGCCTCTTCGATAAAACTGACATTACCCGTGAGATCCAGAGCCAAGCCGGTGGCATCGAGGAAGGTGACCGGAGTGATGACATTATCAGCATCCAGGGTAAACAGTTGTTGGGTGTACTGTTGACTGGTAGCAAGGTTAGGGTCCGTACCCAGTGGAGAAGAACCAATGAAAAATCCAACATAATCGGTAGGCAGTACCAAGCGAGAAACAGGTGGGGTTGGCAGATTCGGTACATTAAGCGTGACTGTGCTACCACCACTGGAGCTGGAGCCTCCACAGGCGCTTAAGCATAAGCCGATGAGTACAAAGCACATAAGTCGAATCATGTAATAGCTATCGGCCGAGGCGAAAAATGTTAAAGTGGCAGCATTAAAAAATTGCTGTATTTGTCTAAGGAATTCATGAGGTTATGCAGGACCAAGAGTTAGAGCGCTACAGTCGGCATATTTTGCTATCGCAATTGGATTATGACGGTCAACAAACCTTACTAAACAGTCGTGTCATGGTGATTGGCGTGGGCGGCTTGGGTTCTGCGGCTGCTCAATATTTGGCTGGTAGTGGTATTGGGCATTTAACCTTGGTGGATGACGATGTGGTGGATGTGTCTAATTTGCATCGCCAAGTTGTGCATACTGAAGCCACTGTGGGAATGAATAAAGCGTTGTCAGCCAAGCAGCAACTCACCCAACTTAACAGCAGTATTGAGATTGAAGCAGTAACAACAAAACTCAATGAAGCGGAACTACTGACTCACCTTGCCTCAGTGGATCTTGTGCTAGATTGTACCGATAACAGCGCCTCTCGCATGCTGCATAATCGCGTATGTGTTGAGGCAAAAACCCCGTTGGTTAGCGCTGCGGCCATTCGTATGGAAGGTCAGCTCATGGTAGTGGATGCTAATCAGCAAGATTGTCCGTGTTATCAATGTGTGTATCCCGATTTATCAGACCAACAAGATACCTGTAGCCAATCGGGCATTTTAGGCCCAGTAGTGGGCATAATGGGAGTGATGCAAGCCCTTGAAGGCATTAAACTTTTAACCTCATTAGGTGCTTCATCATGCGGGAAATTAATCAGTTTCGATGCACTGGATTTAAGCATGCGCAGCTTTACGGTGCATAAAAATCCGCAGTGTTCTGTGTGTGCGGCGAAATAACGAGAATCGCACTATAAACGGCGGATAAACCTTGGAATCCACAATGCAATCATTGGGAAAGCATCGTAGAATTCAGGCCAATTTGAGAAGAGTGAAAGTGGGAGGTTGAGTGGAAAAGTCATTACAAGATTTGATTGAAAATAATCGTAAGTGGTCTGAAGAGATTAGTGAACAGAACCCAGATTTTTTCCCGACTCTCGCAAAGCAGCAAGCACCGGATTATCTTTGGATCGGTTGCAGCGACTCACGTGTGCCTGCCAATGAGATTGTTGGGTTAATGCCGGGGGAATTATTCGTTCACCGTAATGTGGCTAACATGGTGGTGCATACGGATATGAACTTGTTGTCGGTTCTGCAATACGCCGTCGAGGTATTAAAAGTGCGTCATGTAATCGTAGTCGGGCACTACGGTTGTGGTGGTGTGCGTGCAGCTATGAATAACCAAAAATTAGGTTTGATTGATAACTGGTTATTAGAAATACGCGATCTGTATCATCAAAAGCGTCACATGTTCAAAGGCTTACAGTCCGAAGACGAAAAAGTGGATTTATTGTGTGAGCTGAACGTGGTGCGTCAGGTGTATAACTTATGTCACACCAGTATCGTGCAGGATGCCTGGGCAAACGGGCAAAAATTAGCGGTACATGGCTGGGTGTATGGTTTGAACAATGGCAAGGTGAACAACTTAAATGTCACCATTAATGAGCCAGCTCAATTGAATGAAGTGTATCGTTTAGAAATTGAGTAACGCTTGCAATTCAGTGTTGCTATAGGCTCTCTAGTCACCGCTTCCATATTAGCGTTCAATTCCCCTTATAAATGTAATGGGAGCGGTTATGAAAACTCTACAAATCGATATTGTCAGTGATGTGGTATGCCCATGGTGTGCTGTGGGTTATGCCAATTTGTCTTCTGCATTGTCCCAACTTAACAACGAACTGGATGCTAAGGTTCAATGGCATCCTTTTCAGTTAAATCCTTATATGCCAAAAGAAGGGCAAGCCATTGATGAGCACTTGGCTGAGAAATACGGCTTAGACGAGCAACAATTACGTCAAAACCAGCAGCGCTTAATGGATGTAGGTAAACAAGCTGGCGTTACGTTTAATTTTGATCAGCGCTCACGTATTTTCAACACCTTGGATTGTCATATGTTGTTAGACTTTGCTGCTTCGCAGGATAAGCAAACCGAGTTAAAACAAGCTTTGTTTCAAGCTTATTTCACAGATGGTAAAGACATCAGTGACCATGCCGTGTTGTTAGAAGTAGCGCAGTCGGTAGGCTTTGATGAACAGCAAATTCAATCTGTGCTGGCGGATGAGGCGTTGCGCAATAAGGTCAAAGAAGAAGAGAACAAATATAAATCCATGGGGATTAATTCTGTACCGGCGTTTATTATTAATAACCAGTACTTAATTAGTGGTGGGCAACCGGTGGAGAGCTTTGTGCAGGCGTTACAAGATATTGCAGCCAAAGAAGCTTAATCAGACAGATTGTTTATTTTAAGCATAAAAAAGGGAGGCATTTGCCTCCCTTTTTGTTGGTTGCTTTATAGGTAAACACCAATACTCACGAAATGGCAGGCGGCGCCGGCTAATACGAAAATGTGCCATAGGTCGTGAAAATCAAACAGCTTATGCAAATTCGGCCATTTGGTGGCATAAACCACCGCGCCCACGCTGTAACAAATCCCTCCGGCAAGTAACCAGTTAATGGCTCCTGCTGACAGTGACTGACTTAATGGCTCGTATACAAATAGGCTAGTCCAGCCCATGGCCAAATATAAAAAGGTGCTAAACCAGCGGGGTGCATGTAGCCAGAATATTTTTTTCAAAATACCCACCAGTGCGATACCCCAAATAATGCCGAACATCCACCAAGCTTGTGAGCCTTCCAATCCGATTAAACAGAATGGGGTATAGGAGCCGGCGATCATCACATAGATGGCCATGTGATCCACTCGCTTAAGGGCACGAATTCCGGCTTCTGAGATTTCCATCAGGTGATAAACGGCGCTGGATGCAAACATGAGAAACATGCTGATGCCAAACACAAGGTAACTCGCCAAGTAGCTGCCAAATTTCTCTTCAGGTAGCTGAGACAGCATATAGGGTAAGGCGGCGAGGGACATCAGGGCCCCAAATAGGTGGCTTAAACCAGAGAATGGCTCGCGTAAATGACGATTTAACATATTTGGGTAAACACTTGTTCGCTTAATTTGAGCCAATTAGACGTGTATTGACCATGACTGTCAAGGTTATCCGAAGTACCTTGCAAGGCCAAGCTGTGGGAAAATTGATGTATGTTCAGTGTTGGGGGAACGAGATGCTAAAAGTGACAGGGGTGATTCTGTGTGGGGGTCAAAGCAGTCGCATGGGACAAGACAAAGGCTTAATGGAGTTTGATGGCGAAGCTATGGTTTCTCAGGTGGCCAAAGGTTTCAACGGAGCCGAGCAGTTACTGTTAAATTGCAATCAACACCAGACAGAATATGAAGCCTTAGGTTTTCAAACTTTCCGAGATCATGAATACGGCGATATTGAACCTCATGCTGGGCCGCTCGTGGGGATTTTAAGTGCCATGGAAGAGGCCGCAAACGATTGGTTGTTGTTTAGCCCTTGCGATACACCAGAATTACCCAGTGATTATTTAAGCGTCATGGCGCAACACGCCAGTGATCAGCTGGCGTTTGCTTGTGTGGTGTTTGATGGCACACGACAACAGCATTTACATGTGTTGTTGCATAAAAAATACAAGGAAAGCCTGATGATGTACTTACTATCAGGACGACGTCGCACCAGTGAATGGTTAGCCAGTATTCACCCGGTTGAAGTGGATTTTTCAAAGCAGGCACTGTGTTTCGCCAATATTAACTCCATGGCGGACTGGCCTGCTTAGTGAGAGATTAAAGCCATTTTATTGGAAGTAGGCTTTTAGTGCTCGAAGGTTGTCTTGGTCGGCTTTAATGCGCAGTTTCAAGTAGATGCCTTGGGCTGTGTATCCCGCGTCATCAAAGTCGGTGTCGATGAAACCGGCAAAGTTATAGCCCACACTCACCCAAGTATTTTGCTGCGGAATATAGCCAAGGCTCACACCTGCGCTGTGGCGTGAATCTTTTAATTCATAATCGTATAAACGCTGAGCTTGTAAGCCCCAATCCCATTTCACATTAAAGTGACGACGTAACTGCACACCCATTAAATCAATGACGCCAGAGTAGCTCACCCCGTCAATGGACTCATTAACGTATTTCAAACCATATTGCGTGCTCAGTTGGGTACGTTGCCAACGCATATTAATATGAGTGTTGTTCACTAAACGGCGACTGGTTAAATCATTGCTGATGGCATCGCCATTGTTATTAATGCTTTCTTCAATGTATTTAGTTTGGTTTAGCCAAGCCAAACCAACACCTAATGGACGCAAGCCGATATCAAACTCGGTTTGTTTGAATTCAGTACGACTGTCGCTGGCATCTTCTAAGCGGTATTCCACATTTAGTCCAAAGGCTAAACCCAATCCAATAGGGCGATACAAGCCGCTGGTGCCGTTCCATTTTTCAGCGTTATCACTTTCACGATATTCAAAGCGGTTGGTCCATTGCCAGGTCGGGCTGCGGTAGCCCCAACCTGTGGTGATGGCATAAAAATCATCGCTGGTTTGTGCAAAATTAATGACGCTGTCATCGGTTTGTTCGCGCACGCTATTTTCTAAATCTTGGCTTTGATCGTAACCAAAACTGATTTGCCAGTTTTCATTGAGGTTCACTTCCTGATTCAAACCATGCACGGCAAATAAGCGCGTGCCGTCCTTGCTTTGTTGCTGCTCGACACTGTTATTAATTTGCATGCCTTGCCAAGGTGTGGCACGTAAACCGCCTACGGTGCGCATCGGCGCATCTCGTTCAAAACCGGTTTCATGCACCGCATAAAGGGTTACTTGATCATTAATGCGGAAGTCACTGCCTAAACGGAATAAGTCATAAATATCGTCATTCTGTTTAAGGTTTAATTCGATATCCGTGTTAATTAACCAACGGCCATTCATTAAGGTATACGAGTGTCCGGCCAAAACTTGTTGAATGGATTGATCATCGCCGGTGGCATTCTTGTTTTCTGTGACACGGCCACCTAGGTGATAGCGGCCAAGTTCATATTCATGATTAAACTTCACTTCTGCCATAGACAGTCTTTGTTCGCTGCCCAATTGATTCTGGTCGCTGATTAAGGCGTTAAAATATTTTTGTGAGGTGAGGTAGTACGTACTTTCTATCCCCAGTTTTTCGGTGCTGCCTTCACTGTTGTTTAATTGCTCTAAACCAAAGCCGGCTTCTTCGGTGCGCACATACGCCTTGGTTTGCAATTGCTCGCCACGATATTCAACCGCTAAATAATTGGCAGCCGCATTGGTGGTCGTACCATTGCTTTTTTGTTCTGTGATCGCGCTTTCAGCTTGAATCTCTAATTGATCCGATAGTTTTAAGCGCATGTCCATGCTATTTAAGGTCTTGATGTCCGAGCCTAATTCTTCGCTGATCAGTGTGGTACCTATTTCCAAGGATTTATCCAGCATGTGTACAGCCGCACGGCCACCGTAAGTCAGATCATTTGCGCTGTCATCTTTGGTTTCGTAGCGAGCGATAATGTATCTTGGGTTTAGGTTTTCATCGGTACTTTGCACGGGTGACTTAAAGAAAACAGTGCCGTCGATATAGTCAATGCTGTAGTCGCTGTCTTTGGCAAGTTCCACTTCGCTAATAATCACTTCACTTCTGAAGCGATCACGTACCTGTAAGCTAATGGTTTCGCTATTACTAATGATGTCTTTATTAGACAGACGATATAATCCGGATGTGCCATCGCCGCGAATTTCATCACGGGAAAAGCGTTGAGCGGACTCAGTTACGAAAGCATTAAAGCTGACAATATCCCCTTGGAATACAGATTGAATACCATGGAATTTTCTTAAGTAGGTGCTCAGTTCCGTTTTATTTAAGTCTGTACTGTAATCACCGAATACGGTGTAGAAGCGTTCCTTCTCAATACGAACATACAACTTGCCTTCCATAGAGGCATCTAATTTTTGCGAGCTGTTATCGCCGTAAAGGGTGTAGTACTTATTTGGCTCTAATAATTTTTCAAATGGTGTGGTCTTTTCTTTGCTGCTGTCATAAGCCGCGGTTAACAACCAATCCCCTAAAATTTGCCCTTTGGCGAATAACGCTAATCGGCCATCAGTATAAAAACCATCTTCTTGGTCATGTGCTTTGGCATTTTCTAAGTGGCCACTAATAGTTTGATAGCCAATGGTGCCTTCACCTAATGCAATTAACATCCAGTCGCGGTTTTGTGGTTTTAACCAAACACGGACTTCATCTTCTTGGCCATTGGCAAGTGGGAAGCGAATGACGGCTTCACCTGCTTGGGTTGTCGGTTCAAGAGTGATGTAAGCAATGCCTTCTGCGCTTACTTCGTAATTGGGTTTGAATTCATTACGGTTAATCTGGGCTTTATCTTTGTTTGGATTAAACGCTTTATACGGGCTATCAATGGTGAACTCGCCTTGCAAGCCATCACGAACGGGATAACCGTCTTTATCAAATAATTTAACCGCAACCACTGGGGCGATGACACCGTCTGCGATGGCTTTGGTTTCATCTTTAACCAGCTCAACTTTAGTAGGGGAGCCTGCGTAGTGTAATTCAAACGTTTTACGATCAATGATGTTGTCATTTTGATCCACAAGCGATGCAACGAAAGTGTTGTTGCCTTCCTTAATATCCACACCGCTCCATTGGCTTACCGCAGATTGGTTCGGCGTATATTTTTCACGTTTGGCAAAGTTCAGCTCGCTCACTGGGCTGCCATTCAATGTTAGGCGGATGCGTTGATTAATAGGATGCTTCACAGCCACTTTTGTGGACGGAATATTGGGTAAGAAACCATCGGCTGGCCATAACCATTCAAAATCATTGTTGGTTTGCGCCAAATAGGCTTTATCAAACTCTGGCATGGTGACGGTGTTACGAATTGGCCCTGAGGCTGTCGCTTCCACAGGGAAATCAAAACCGCCCGGCGCCACGCCGGTGGTGGCAACCATTTGATTGCCGCTATCGGCTTTTGCCATGTGCATACCGTTGCTGGCAGAAAGAATGTTGACTTCTACACGACGGTTTTTGGCGCGACTTAATTCATTACTGTTTTTAGCGATCGGATTCTTAGAGCCGTGACCTGCGATGCTCACTTGTTCCGGTGCAAGTTGTAATTGCGCCATGAGGTAATTAGCGGCGCTACGCGCACGGGCTAAAGATAGCTCGTAGTTATCTTTGAAAATATGACGGCTGCGACGCGCAATCGGCACATTATCCGTGTGACCGGCCACTTCGATTTGTAAGTCATTTAGACCTTTTAACTTACTAATCACATCCGCTAATGCCAGTTTGTCTGCATCGCTTAAATCTTCACTGAACGAGCCAAACTTAGGTGCTTCCTCGGGTTTGTGTACTTGATTATTAGCAGGAACAATTGCCAATAGGGCAGAGGTCAAGGCTACAGGTGTACGTTGATTATTTTGGCTCGGAGAATTGAACATAGCCACAGAGCGCGTGGTTAATTCTCCAGGTTTCGCATCTTTACTAATAAAAGCTTCAAACTCTAATGTGTGGTGCCAATCTTTCCCTGGATCATTGATGGAAAACAATAAAGTTTGCTCGTCGTATTTTTTAGGCTCGTCTAATGCTGCGCCATCTACAAAGGCTGATTTAGCTTTATATACAACGCCTTCTGGTAGCATGATTAAGCTGCGCAAATCTTTAAGCACAACCTCACTGCCACTCAGTTCTAAGCGATACACAATTTTTTGTGAAACCGGGGTGTCTATATCTAATGTTTCACGTTCAGCTTGAGTAATCGGGCTTAAACGACTGCTTAAACGTTGGATCACTTCACCCTTACTTGGTGGCTTAAGTTTGACAACGAAATCTGTGCGCCACATGGAGCCTGGTGCCAAGTCCACAAATTGGCTGTATTCGCGACCGGCATGTTGGCCGTAATTATCGCAAGCCATTAAGTCTAAATATTTAGGCAAGGTTTCTGTGTCTAATTGCACCACATGGCTGCCCGGGTTTTGACCTTCGATGTGCCATAAACCATCTTCATCGGTTACAACATAGGTGCCGTTCTCTAAATAAATACGTACACCGGCAATGCCTTCTTGTTCAGCATTGCCTTCACAATCGCCGATATAAACACGGCCAAATAAACGGCTGTGATCACTGAATAACTCTTCTTTAATTTCTACGTGAGCCGTTGCGGTGTTACTGGTGAGGATACCTTCGCCGACCACATCTTCTTGATCTTCAATCCAAACGGTATTGGTTGCTTGACCAATTGGCGTGTTAACACCAATACGGGTAACGTATCTAAGGTTAATAACTTCATCCACTGCGATATTGGCAAGGGTAAAGGTCAGATCGCGTCCGTTCTCGGCAACGATTGGGTCGGATACTTTAATACCATCTATGCTGGCGCTGCCTGGCACAAATCGAAAACCGCGGGGTAAGGTATCTTTAATGGCAATGTTGGTGCCTGGGATTTCGGTGTTTTGTAACTTGATGTTGTAGCCTACTAATTCACCGACACCAGCTTGTGATTTGTTAGCCGTTTTCGTGATGAGTACGCTGTTGTCTTTTGGATCGAGCGGGACATCCATGCGGAACGTAATACCGGATGTGAATACACGACCGCGGCTGCCTTCTTCATCAAAGTTAAATGGGCCCTGCGGAATATCGGCTAATGCCTTGGTGTCTGCCACGGGATAATCATGGTATGCACTGTCACCAATTTTCACTACATATTCGCCACCATTTAAAACAGGGAAGGCGAAGCCACCTTGAGGGAAGGTATAGGTGTAAGTATTACTGTCCGCCCCAACCACACTGATGGTGCTACCGGTTGTCACCGTACTTGGGAAGACACCGCCTTCGTCACTTAAAATTTGTGCTGGGGTCACGCCATCTTTGTCATAAAGTGTGACTTCAATGCCGTTAATGTATTCGCCGGTATCAGCGTTCACCACATAACTGCTTGGATCGAATAGAGCGCCTGCGCGGACTAAATCTAAGCTGTCGAATTTGTCTTGGTAACTGGCTTGAATGCTGGAATCACCTGTTACCGACAATTCACAGTTATGCTTGACCGCAGGATTGGTAGCAGAATTCACCGTTTGAATATAACCGGTAAATAAACCAGAACTGTTGGCGGTTTCGGTGAGTTCAATGGTTTCTTGGTCTTGACCATTTTCACTTAAAATGGTGACGATGATTTTTTCTACAGAAGTTGGGTCTTGGTTTTGATCCAAGTCTTCAAGGTGCACAAATATAGTGTCGCCCACTTTAAAATAGTCATCACTATTCAAAGTTAAAGTATTCGGCAAGGTCAAAGTCTGGCCCTGATAATTTTGAGGGATAGCTTGGGGTGTTAACGTTTTTCCTGTGGAATCTGTCGCACACTGGCCTTGGTGCACAATAAAATCACCAGATAAACTTTTACCGTTAGAACTGGCGCGAGTAGTGCGGCTATTCATGGTTGTGTTAGTAGCTGATTGACTAGAGTAGGCCATGCGATTGTTTGGATTACCGCTACATGACCCAGTACCACTGCACGCATTATTTTCTCTGTCTTTTGCCGCTTGGTATTGCGTAGAAAAATCAATGCTGTTGTGCATCAACGTAATAACAGATGGAGTGCCACTACCACTACTGGTACGAGCGGTGATAAAACTTTCACTGGCTTGTGCTTGTCGACTTTGCCCGTTGAATTGGAAGTTCACATAGGCTGTGTTATTGACCAGAGTGTTTTCTGGTGTCGCGGCTAAAACATTTTTAGATGTCAAACCTAATAAACTGGATGCCAAAGCAATGGCAAACACACCGCTCTTTTTCACAAAAGATGCAGTGCGTTTGGCTTTGCCTCGGCCCAAAGCACGAGATGCGCTATGGGAGAGGGTTGCACAGCGAGGCTGTGCGATTTTGTTAAGACTTAAAATCACTAAGTCTTATTCCACGATAGCAGTGAAAGTGATGGTGATTACGTCGTCTTTGGCAAAACTGTCCACATCAACGGTTAATACATTTGCGGTGCTATTATCAGTGTCATTGCCTGCGCCTGTGAAGGTTACAGATACGTTATCTAGCGAATTTTGAACAAGATCAAGGCTAGTATCTGAATCAGCATCACCTATGTCAGCTAAATCTTGTACAAAAGAAACAGCTGTCGCGGCTGCGCTACCGCTGTTTTTAGCTTTAAGTGTGTACTTAACCATGGCACCTGGGATGGCTTTTGGTTTATAGGTGTTGTTTACAACTGTATTGTTAGGGCAGTTACCTGCAGAATAATCTGCGGTACTAGCGCTCGTTAATCCAGCATCACACATAGGGTCGTTGATCACTGTTACATCAATAGTGAATTTATCAGAATTAGTTGCATCATCTGGATCGGTGAATTTAGCTGTACCTACTTCAAATGCGGTGTTTTCAGTCAAAGATGCGGTGGCAACAACATATTGTTTTGTAATTGGGTCAAAAGCATCATCGTTGTGATCAGGAATGGCAGAGCCATCTGATTGACGAGCAGAAGCAGTAAGTGCGATAGAGGCAATATCGCCATCTACTAAGGTGTCTGCTATAGGAGTTGTTACAATTACGTAAACTTTCACTGAGTCATCAGCGGCAAGTCCTGTAATGTTAACAGCGGTGTCTTCACCGGATTGATAACCTGCATTAGTGCCTTCTTCTACAAAGATAGAAAGGCTAGCATTTAATTGAATGTTATCTTCAACTGTTCCGGTTAAGAAATCTTGCGTGCCTGTTGCTAGGTCAGCAGTAGATAAATTAAAGCCTAATGCATCGTTTGAAGTGCTAGTTACAGTGTAGGTGGAAATATAATTTACACCTTTAGGAGTAACTTTTACTGTTTCCGTTTCATCATTAGTGATGTTGAAGTCTACCTTGGTATCGACTTTAAAAGTTGCATTTTGAGTTAGATCAGTTTGTTCAACTGTATTTACGGTATAGCCTAATGTTACTGTATTGGTAATATCTGTGCCTGCACCTGTTCCGAGTGCAAACGCTTGGCCACTTAGGCCAAAGCTGGCGCTAACGGCCAGAGCGGTTAAGGTTTTATTCAGTTTCATAGGTTTCTCCTTTGAAATCCTTTCTCTTTCTTTTGTTTAAAATGTGTTGTGTTAAATCGTGTATTTCATTGGTTCATTTTTTCTGAACCAATCCCATGGTTTGTTACTTCACTTGCACCACGTATTGCACACTGCCTTCTTTACCGGCTGGTAAAGCACTTTGCAGCGTCCAACGAACGTGGGTGTAATCTTTTGCCGTTGCCGGTACTTTTTTTCCGTTTACTTCAACGAAGAGTTGTTCTGGTTGAGCGAACTGTTTGCCGCCATCCACAGAAAATACGATATTGCTGTTGGCACCACGGGCACTGTCGTCCACATAAATGGTGTTTTCAGGCACTGGGTTGTTGAGCACAATGTCTGCCGCTGCTTCGTTGCCATTGTTTTTAAAGCGAATGAGATAACCTACTTTATCGCCAGGCACAATGTTATCCGGTGCAATCCATTCCACTTTGCTGGTGCCGTTTTGTTTTTGCGTTTCAACAACTTTGAACATTTCTGTTTTCAGTTCAACTTGAGCAAATGCCAAGCTTGGAAGAAGACTGAGAGCAATAAATAATTTTTTCATCATGACTACCTATTGAATGACAGTGGTGAATTCGATTGTTTTAGGAGTAGATCCCGCTGAAATATTGCCGAGGTTCACCGTGATTGTGTTGGTGTTAGCATCATAAGAGGCATCATCATCACCGGAAGCGGCGGTTAGTGGATTTGGATATCCACTGACGCTAATTGATCCTGAGATACCATTTTTAAGTAACAGTTCGCTAGGTAGTGGGTCTGTTACTACAATGCCTGTGGCTGTACCTGTTCCGGTTACTGTGACAGTTAAAAGGTAATCCACTTCAGCACCGGGTATGGCTTGATTGCCACCGGCCCCCAAGTTGTCGCGCGTAGCCGTAATGGCTTTGGTAATAGCCACATCAATATCACTTACTACATAGGTTGATGTGACAGACGTGATAGCAACGGCATTCACTGCATCGGTTCCGTTATCGCCGCCACCCGTGACGACTGCACCAGCATTAGGATTACTTTGGCCGTCAGCGATGAAGGTTTGCGAAACGCCAGAGATATTCAAGTTGGCAGCATCGGAATCTGAAAGGCCTGCTGGAATGTTAGACGTCACCCAGATCACCAAAGACGCATCGGCAGCGATAGCCGGTGGATTGCTGTTGTCATATAACGTATCCACTGCAGTATCTAAAATACCATCGCCATCATCGATATAGATGCTGCCAAGGGTGACATCGAAGTCGTCGCCAGAATCTTGAGTCACGACAATTTTGAACCCTTCACTGCCATTACCATCGTTTTGAATGCGAAATTTCATGGCCGCATTGGTTTGTGGAGAGCTGATATTGATATTGCCCGCATCTAATTTAGCTACCGTGGCCTTTACTAGCTCCTGAACCTTAAAACTTACAGTGCCAGAACTTGCCGTTACGGTACCAGCACCTGCGTCGTAAGACACAGTGGCCTGGTTTGAGATTGTAGCGCCAGCACTGGTACCGGCTGCTTGGGCTTGTGTCATGGCGAACAACAAGCCGCCAATTACTCCCCCAATGATTTTGAGCCGTCTCATATATGCTCTCCTTGTTTTAAATCTGTTCGTTTTTTAAACATGTTCGTTGTTTTTATTTCAATCTAACTTGGTAGCTAAAATTAAATTCGGGTGTATAGCTACCGGCTTTATCTGAATTCTTATAAATGCCGCTAGGCGAAATTCTTAAGTAGCGAATTGATGGGTCATAGCCATCGCCACTATTAACGGGTTGGTAGGTAAAATCTGTACCATCCTGTGAAAAATCTACGTGATCTGAAAGTGAATCCAAGCTTATAAAGTCAAAAGCCAATTCACTTTCGTTTGGTGTGGTGCCATCTTCAAAACAAATTGGGCCAGTGCCTGTTCCCGGGCCGCGATTTAAACAGGTTAGGTCGCCAATATAAAGCTCAGAATCCGCTGGAATTTCATCTTTTATAATGATGGAATTATTATCGCTTTTTCCTCTGCCAGAATTTTGTGCATGAATGCGGTAAAGCAGTTCTGCACCGGGAATGGCTTTGGGTTTATTGCCTGCGCTTAGTGAGCCGTTTATGGGGTCGTTAATGACTTCAACGGACTTGGTTAGATTGATATTGGGTAAAAATGGTAAGACGGTGAAGCCTGAGATACCTGTGTGCTCCACATCATTCTCAACCCCTTCTTTGGCTGTGACAGAAATTGTCCAGCCGTTTAAAATTTCATCGTTTTCTGCAAGGGTAAAAGTCGATTCGAATACCTTAACGGCTGAGGCATTATCGTCATTAGGATCGTCAATGGCGGCCATATCTAAATGGTCACTGCCAGCAAAGTCGTAAAATGTGCCATTAGACTTTTCAATTTTCACATTGGCATTACTGATGTCAAACGCACCAAATGGGTCGGATACTTCAGCGCGAACGGATAAAGTAGTATCAGGTTGACTACTCGTGATAATAGATGCGCCACTATCATCAATGTAGTCACCATTGGAATCCGAATAAGGGGCGCTCCATACGGAAATGTTATCCACATTAATGACAGTGGATGCATTGATGATGACCGCACTGTAGCCATCTGCTAATAATGAGGTATCAACTCCGTCGGTAATGTGTAGAGTAATACTGCGATCGCCTCCACCACTTCCTGTATTTTGTATGGATAAAAACAGCGACTTACCACTTGCTAGAGTGATTGTATTGTTCCCTGTTTGATTAATCAGAGTGGTTACAACAGAGTCAATCCGCCCAGGTCGTACGGTAACGTTTTCTGTTTTGTTTGCTAACAAGTTGTTATCGCTGTCTCTAAGTTCAAACACAATATCTGCATTGGTATTTCTTGGGCCGCCCCAGTTAAAGTAACGATTACCTTCAAGTTTTGTTTCAACGACAATATCTCTTAAATCAAACGTTAGTTCCGCTTGTAGTGCAGGAGTTAAGCCCCATGATTGAGTGCCGCTTTCTGCAATGTTGAGGGTGCCGTCATTAGGCTGAATGCGGGACATTGTATTCGAAGTATCTAGATACAGTTGTTTGTTTCCCGATGTCGGGACAATGCCATCTGATACTTCCAAGGTATCTGAAGTGATGTACCAGTTTTTTGAGCCGAGAGTTAATAAGCTGGACATGTCCAATACGGTGCCGTCTGGTGTTGTGGGGTCAATGGTCAGGCGCAGAGTGATGGTTGGTGTTTCGCTGGAAGCAAAATCTATGTTGTTAATTTCTAAGTAACCGGTGCCATTATTCCCGCCAACCATTAAGCTATTGTCGGTGGAACCAGCTGGTGAGTTGGTGAGTTGAAAGCTACTAATGAATTCAGGTATGTGAGCTGTGACTTGTAAATTATTAATAGCCAGCTCATTTTTATCTTGCAATGTGATAGTGACATCTAGAGTGTCTCCAGCTTTGAGTAAGCCGCCATTTGCGTCGCTAAGTACAATTGAAGAAGGAGATAGGTCTGGCTCAACAACGGTAATGTCACCTGTGTCTACTATCCATGTATTGCCGTTATAGGAAAGCGTGGCGGTATTTTGTAGCGACGAGCCTTTAGGGGCGTTTGTGTTCACATACACTTCGAAAATGATTTCTTCTGTTGCACCGGCAGCGAGATTTATATTTTGGATATCTAAATAGCCCGTGCCATTCGCGCCTCCAGTTGGAGATGAGTTGCTTACAGATCCAGAAGGCATGGAGATGATGTTGAAGCCTGAGATGTTCGCAGGAAGATCGTCGTAAAGCTGAATGCCACTGGTTGCTAGGTTACTGGCATCGTCAATAGTGATGATATATTGCAATGTATCGCCAGCCAGTAGTGAGTCACCTGATAAATTACTGTAAGTTTTACTAGACGCAGATAAATCCACAACCGGTGTAGCAACAACAGGTACATTTAATGTGTAGGTATCATTGGGAGCATGGTTGTCGAAAATATCGTAGGGGGCGGTATCGTGATCAACGTTCACCGACCAATTAATGGTTTGCCCTGCAGTGCCGCCAGCCACAATTAAATTAAGATCTAAATAATCACTCCAGCCCGAGCGTAATTTGTGTTGATAGACGCAGCTTAATGACTGGCCACTTTGTGAACAAATCCAGTCGGCATTACCTTGCACGCCATCGAAATCCAATTGACTTGGCAGTGTAGTGGTAAAACGCACGCTTTCAGTGGGAACATCATTTGGCCCGTTGTTAGATATGGTAAATTTTTTACTAACGTTGGAGCCTTGCGTCCAACCAGTAGGGTTTGATGTGGTTACAGATAAATCAGCAACGGGTATGTTCGAAACGCTCACTATTTCAGCGGATAGCAATACTAAGTCTTGCCCCGCGCTATAAACGGTATGGACGGAAGTAGCCCCTTCGACTAGATAATTCGAAATATCGTACTCATCGATGTCGACACCATAAGAGGTGAAGCCACCCTGTACGTTCGAATAGGAGTTAAATTGGTTATTGTTTGGATTTACGCTGTCACTTAAACGCACACCTTCAAATTCTAAATACTCACCATCTGTACCAAGAGTGTCGTCACCTTCCCAAGTAATGTGAGCATGTTTACCAGATGGGTTTGCTGGTAATTTAAAATTATCTGGAATCAAGGTAACTGTGCTGTTTTGATAGGATTGAAACCCTTCATATAAATTGAGTACACGGAAGTCTTCATTATCTGATTCATATATAACGGCCAAGGCCCAGCCGCCTAAAACCGTTTGGTTATTACAGTATGTGTTCGAGTTATCAATACTTAACCCTGAAACCGTATAAGTACCGTTTCGATAGTTAGCAACCAGGCTCGTAACATCTGCTACGCCATTAATAAAGCGGCGTGAAGCATCCCAATCTTCAAAGTAGGTGCGGTCAGCATTGATGGTTGAGCCATTCAGGGTAACTTGTGTATCAAAGTTATTATTTGATGCAGCCCAATATAGATATGCCTTTTTAATAACGGAATTTGACGGTAGCCCCGAAAGAGTATTTGAGCGAGAAGTGGTGATCGAACAGGCATCGGAATTGTTCTGATTGGTACGAAACGAACCACCGGTGAGCACAAACGACAAATTGCCAGCATAGCTTTCGCGAAGTGCGACAGCCGTGCCAGCATATGAGGTTAATGTGTGCATTGTACTTCCAATTAAAAGCAGGGCTGTAAACGCCACTTTTAGGGGCATGAAGCACTTTAAATAGGAGTACAAAGGTACTGCTAACTTCAAATTATTACCGTTTGTAATTTTCAGATCTATTTACGTAACTGGATGTTATTTGGACGTCCAGACTAAGTCAATAATGTGACCTGTATCACGATATGAAATAAATGGGCCACTTAAACCCTTAATTTCCTTAAGAAAATATTACGTTGAACACTTGTTTGCTGGATGGCGCGTTTCGACCTCTATTGTGGTTTAAAAGTGCTTAATAGTATTAAAGTATGAGAGAAGTTGGTGCATTTGGAACAATAATGAGGCGCTGAGCTACTTTGGCTCAAAGTTGCTTGGCTTTAATTTATTTTGGGTATTTCGCGACATTTTTGTGAATTTTGACCTAAGTCAAAAGTCTGGCTTTGTGCGATGTTCATTTTTACTTTGTAGTAAATATGTCAGATAAGTGTCTTTTTTATTATACCGTTATCTCTTGGGTTTATTTGAAATTGGTATGCGGTACGTTTAGGGAAGGGATGAGTTGGTCCTTTCTATTTTGTTGTTGGCTAAGATTGGGCAAAGAATTGAAGGTCGAACAGGCATATGTGGGCTATCAAGCGAATATAGGAATCTACGTAAAAAGCTAATTCACATGAGTAAATCGGTTTTCTGGCTTTTTGCTTTGTGAGTGGCTGCGGGAGTCCCTAGGGTTTAGAAAGTGAACCGATGACCTATGGCCTATAGGCTAGAAACGAAAAAAGCCGATAAGGGCTATCTTATCGGCTTTTAGGCTCTTTGCTTTGAGAGTGGTTGCGGGAGCCCCTGGGTTTTTGAGAGTGAAACGACGACCTTCGGGTTATAGGTTGCTCACCAGATGGCACAGACTCTAAAAACGAAAAAATCCGATAAGGGTTATCTTATCGGCTGTTAAAAATTTGGTTGCGGGAGTCCCTAGGATTTAGAAAGTGGATTGACGACCTATGGCCTAAAAACGAAAAAAGCCGATAGAGGTTATCTTATCGGTTGTTAAAAATTTGGCTGCGGGAGTCCCTAGGATTTAGAAAGTGAACCGACGACCTATGGCCTAAAAACGAAAAAAGCCGACAAGAGTTATCTTATCGGCTTTTTGAAATTTGGTTGCGGGAGCCGGATTTGAACCGACGACCTTCGGGTTATGAGCCCGACGAGCTACCAGGCTGCTCCATCCCGCGTCAAAAAACGCTGTGAGTAGTCATACTTCATTTCCAGTTTCAAAAAAAGGAAAATTGGTTGCGGGAGCCGGATTTGAACCGACGACCTTCGGGTTATGAGCCCGACGAGATACCATGCTGCTCCATCCCGCGACAATACCGCCTCTGGTTAATTCAATCATGACTTGAATAAGCGGTTTACTCACTCGCTTTGGCCACTGCCTTAGCGAGCTGCGCATCTTACGGATCTGGGTCCATCGTGTCAAATCTTTTATGGAAAAAACCTAATAAATTCAAATAGAAAGGTCTGTTCCAAAGTTATGCTTGTACCTCAAACTGGGCATTCAGCGTATTAAAGAAGCGCTGGTGTAATGAGTCATATCCCGTTACGTCTGCGTTCAATGCAAACCAGCGGCACTGCAGGTCTTGAAGTTGGGCTTCTAAGCTGGGCAAACTTTGCCCCATGTTTTTCTGTAGTCGCTCAACTTGTAAGGCCATGCGTTCTGCTTGATCTTCTGCTGGGCTTTCTACTTCTAGCACGATCTCCAATTCCAAGCACAATCTACGGAAGTGGCTTTCATTGGACGGCTCTGACTGACTTAAGCGTGACTGAAAGATGGATTTTACTGCGGCAGGTATATCCGCAGAGTCCACATTTTCGATGAGCTGAACGTCGCGGTTGCCTTGTTGCTCCGCGAGACCTAGGGATTTGGCAAGCGCCTGGGCATTGAGCCAAAGAGCATGTTGCTGCGCACGTTTTTGCGATTGTATGGCTGAATCCACCTGAGCAAGTAGGTCGGAGATGACTTTATTGATGCCTTGACGCACCTTGTTCGGCATGTCGAGCGCATCTATGTCACTTTTCAGTTGCTGAATGCCTTGTTTACCATTTGGGCTTTGAGATGAAGCCAGTTCTTTCGCTTGTTGCACCAATTCATTAGCTTTTTGAATGCTGGCGTCTAACTGCTGCTTACGTGCATTGCTTGCAGCATTACGCTTTTCAAATAACGCATCGCATTGTTCACGGAAATGCGCCCATAGCTGACGCTCTGCTCGACCGGCATTGCCAGCGGTTTTCCACTGATTTTGAATGGCTTTGCACTGCTCAATTGCTTGAATCAAGTCGTCTTCTTCATGCAGTGCAATAACTTGATCTATTAGCGCCTGTTTGGCATCGGCATTTACCTTGAAATGACCCACTAATTTTTCATGAAGAGCATGAGTGGCATCGTGGAAACGCTGTAAAATGGCTTTCTTTTTAGTGTGGTCCACTGGGGAGAATTTTTTAAATTCATCGTGTGCCTTGTCCAAGATTTGTTGCACCGACTTCCAGTTGGCATTTTCCCAATCATTTTCTTTAAAGAAAGACTCTAATTCTTGGCAAATGATTTCACGTTGCGACAAATTGTATTCACGCACTTTGGCCATTTCTGCAAAGTGTGCCTGACACGGCTCATAGGCTTTATCTGCAGCTTGTTTAAAATTTTGCCACAAGGCTTGTTGTTGCTTTTGGTTAGGCAGGCTGCCTAAGGCTTTCCATTGATCTTGCAACTCATGTATGGCATTGGCTTTTTGCTTTGCCGGAATGTCAGCATCTATAAGTGCTTCCATCTCTTGGCATAATTGTTCAAATTTTGGCAAGGTGGCAAACCCTTGCCAATCTTTTAGTTCATTTAACGACTGGCTTAATGTTTGAAGTTGGTTTTGTTGGGATTTGGCTTTATTGCCATCGATATGCTCTAACTGTTTTCGGATGGCACTCTGAATTTGTTGGGCTGGTTTTACTTGCCCAGCTTCTATCGCCTTGGCTAAGTCATCTAACGATTTATCCAGTTTTTGGATTTCTTGTTTCTCATCTTTACGCAGTGATTCAAGCGAAGTGCTGATTTCATCAAGTAAACTAAATAAACTATTTAAGGTTTTATTGTGTGGAAACTCTTGGGGCCAATTAATAGTTTTTATGGTGTTTTCTAGGGTTTTTTTGTGTTTTTTCAGTTGAGCAAGGTTCTTATCTTCTAAGCTTGCTTTAATTGGCGTTAACGAAATTTCAGTGTTTTCTAAATAGCTCAAGCTGCTATTTAAATTGATGATGGGTTTTAATAAGCCTTCATATTCAGTTTTAATTTGACGGTCAATTTGTGCTGTTTGCTCTAACGCTTCTTGCCATAGTGTTTGAGCTTTATTTTGTTCGTCGATTAAGGTGTTCGTATTCGGGAAGGCTGACTTGCATTGTGCATGAAGTGTTTTTAATGCATCAATGGCTTGCAATTGTAAAGCTTGAGCGTGTTTTTTCTGAGCAGATTCTTGTTCGATTTTTTCTTGTTCTTTTTGGTGCTCAGTTAAAATGGATTCGCAAGTGGCAATAGATTGATAGAACGCTTTACTTTGCTCTTCTTGTACTTGGCAGTTTTCCCAAGATTGTTTGAGTAATGCGAGTTGTCCGGCGTAAGTTGGGCTGAATGCTTGTTGCGTTAATTGCTGGGCCGATTGCAATAAATGTTCAATTTCTGCTTGGGCTTGTAGTACGTCAGCTTCTGCTTTTGCGATGAGTGCCAGTTGTGATTTTGCATGGCGAACAAGGTTTTTATCCTTGTTTAAAAAGTGCGTTTCAATCTCTTTTAATTTGTCTTTTTGGGTGATGTATTGCGCGGCTAATAAGCGACTTTTTGCACTGGCTGATTGAAAAATAAAATCGAATAGGGCGTCTTCACTTTTGATTTGCTCAATCGCGGCTTGGCTGAGTTCTGCGGAATCGGCATAGGTAGCAATCGTAATCAATTGCTGCGGATCTTGAATGTCTTGGATGGCTTGGCACTGACTTTTAATGTCGTTGCTTTTAAGTAATAAGGTTAAATATTGTGCAACAGCTGCTTGCTTTATTTGGGTGGATTTATTAGCAAAAAGCTGGGCCAGTGGTTCGGTTTGCTGTAGGGATTTAATGGCTTTTAGGCGAACGCTTTCATCACTATCATTTAAGGCGATTCGCGCCAAAATAGTTTGATCATTTAACTGCTCTACGGCTTGTAAACGTACCTTGGCATCTTGGTGTTGCCATTTAGGTGCAAAGAAATTTTTTAAAAACGCTGCCATGGTGTCCGCCTAAAACTGAGCCAAAGTCACTGGCTAATACAATAAAGGGGCATCATTCTACTGACAGAATGAAATGTGGCAAGCATTGAACACATGTGCCAGTTTCCCCGTTACGCTGGTAATTTGAGATTGCTTATAAGACAATCACTGCCCATATAAAAACAACAATAAAATAATACATCGAGCCATGTTACGAATTCTCAGTTTTATCCTCATTTGCTTTGGGCTTTATGGCTGTACCGCCATGGGTACCTCGACCTTGCCTTACAGTGTTCTCGAGAAGAAATACACCAATTCTGCCAGCCGCTATGTGGATGTAAACGGTTTGACGATTCATTACCGTGATGAGGGCAGTGGCCCGCCATTGGTGTTGTTACATGGTGTTGGTTCGTCACTGCATACTTGGGATGCTTGGGTTCAACAATTAAAAGGCAAATATCGAGTAATCCGCATGGATTTACCGGGCTTTGGCTTAACCGGTCCTGATACCGCTCCTAATCAAGAGACTGCCGAATATATGGTGGGCATGCTGGACGGCTTTGTTCGCAAGCTGGGCTTGAATCGCTTTTTCTTAGCGGGTAACTCATTGGGAGGTTATTACGCTTGGAATTACGCCGCGGTACACCCGGAAAAGCTGTATAAGATGGTGCTGGTCAGTGCCAGTGGTTACCCACAAGATATGCCATTTTGGTTAGGCTTTGCCTCGTTCCCTGGTATTCACTGGATCACGCCCTACGTCATGCCACGATTCATGCTCAATTGGACGGCCGAAAGTGCCTATGCGCATGAAGAAGTACTCACCGATGAGGTAAAAGAGCGCTATTTCGATATGAGCCAGCGTCGGGGTAACCGTCAGTCATATATCACCCATTTCCGCCAGTTACGTGAAATGAGCAGTAACGATGGTCTCGGCGAGAAAGTAAAAGATGTGTTAGTGCCTACTTTGCTCATGTGGGGAGAAGAAGATGAATGGATTCCGTTGGATGTGATGCGTATGTTTCATCGCGATTTAGCATACAGCGAATATCTTGTATACGAAGGGGTTGGGCACCTCCCGATGGAAGAAGTACCGGTGCAATCTTCCCGTGATGCGGATAATTTCTTTATGTCCGAATTACAACAAGTGCGTCATCACCCACAAGAAACCAATATTAAGTTTTATGATGGCAAGCAAGGCGTGAGTCAGGTTAGTCAAAACCAGGACGAACAACCCTAAGCCTTTTGGCTTCCAAGCCTGCATACATGTTAGAATGCCGACGATTTATGATTCAGTGAATAGACGTCGGCATTTTTTATGAGTGAATCCATTTTTTGGTACGATTTTGAAACTTTTGGCGCCAGCCCTGTGTGGGACCGTCCTTCACAGTTCGCGGGTATTCGTACCGATTTGGATTTAAATATCATTGGCGAGCCAGAAAACTTCTATTGTCGTCAAGCGGACGATTATTTACCCCATCCTATCGCGTGTTTAATCACAGGCATTAGCCCGCAGACATGCCAACAAAAAGGCATGGCCGAAACGGATTTTATTGCGCGTATCAATGGACTGTTCAGTCAGCCGGGCACGACGGTGGCTGGCTACAACAGTATTCGTTTTGATGATGAAGTGACTCGTCATACCTTGTATCGCAATTTTTTAGATCCGTATCAGCGCGAATGGCAAAACGGCAATAGCCGTTGGGATATTCTGGATATGATGCGCTGCGCTTATGCACTTCGCCCAGAAGGCATTAACTGGCCGAAAGGGGAAGACGGTAAAGTCAGTTTTAGATTAGAAAACCTGAGTGCCGCAAATGGCATCGTGCATGAAAATGCTCACGATGCCTTAAGTGACGTTTATGCCACCATAGGCTTAGCCAAACTGGTGAAAGAAAAACAACCCAAATTATATGAGCATTTATTTAATCTGCGCCGTAAGGAATCGGTAGCGCCATTATTGGATACCGTTAATAAACGCCCAGTTTTGCATATTTCGGGCATGTTTGGCGTGGATCGCGGTTGTGCGGCGTTAATGGTGCCATTGGCTATGGATGCGAAAAATAAAAATGCGGTGATGTGTTTTGATTTGATGCAAAACCCAGTGGATTTATTTGAATTAAGTGTCGAGCAGATTCAGCAGCGCTTGTTTACCAATAAAGAACAGCTGGCAGCTCAAGGGTTAGAGCGCATTGCGTTAAAAACCATTCATATCAATAAATGCCCAGTGGTGTTGCCGGCAAAAATGGTGACGCCAGAAATTGCTGAAAAATGGCAGCTTGATGGCAATGTCATGCGCGAGCACTTGGCTATTTTGAAAAATTATTTGGCTCAAGGGCATGATATTTCGAAAAAACTGCAAGCCGTGATGTTTAAAGAATACGAAGCACAATCGGACCCAGATGCCATGTTGTACACGGGTGGTTTCTTTAGCCCTAGTGACAAAGCGGCAATGGCACAGATTCGCGAAGCGCACCCAGAGGCATTGGATGATATGCCGTTTGCGTTTCAAGATCGTCGCCTAGAAGAAATGTTATTTCGTTATCGCGCGCGCAATTATGTAGAAACCCTCAATAGTGATGAGCGCGAAAAATGGGAAGAATACCGCAAACAAAAATTATTGGGCCCAAGCAATGGTCAATACTTAAATTACGAAATGTTTGCTAAAGCCATTAATGAAGCGGCACAGACCGCACCGGTTGAGCAACATGAACTACTGCAAGAGCTGGCCACCTACGCAGAAAGTATTTATCCGTTTTAAGTTATTCATTCAAAGTAAACATTATAAAAGCACGCTTAATGCGTGCTTTTTTGTATTTAAGGAATTCATTCTGTGGCCGATAGTGTCTTGATATGATGACATAAGGCGGTCCAAGTGATCACAGGCAGTACATCATTATCCGCATTAATTCGACAAGTGGCTGCTTCTCCTCGAGCTATGCAGGAGGCAGTCGTACCTGCGCAATCATTCTCTGCTTCTCATTCTTCTGCCGTTTCTAGTGCCTCACCCTTATCGCAACAGTCGGGTTTTGCAGGTGTACAACGCAAGGTGGAAGACGACGGTTATGTGGGGAGTGGCTTGCAACTGTCGTTAACCTTATCGTCGGGGCGAGACATTGATCTGTCCATTGAAAAAGGGGTGACAGGGCAAGTTAAGCATATCCAGCTGGATACAGGTGGGGAGTTATCCAGTGATGATGAGGCCAAATTAAAAACATTTCTGATGTCGTTAAGTGACTCGGTAGACGCCATTTTTTCAGGCTCAGCGAATTCCAATTTGTTTGATTTTACTAATCAGCCCGGTATCAGCGATGTTGAGATTCATGCCCAGCAGGATCAAGGTAACCAAAAACAAAAATTATCCTTTGAAAGCTCTGTTAATCGCTACGGTCGCAAAGATGTGTCTGGTGAATGGCTGAAATACGATCGCTTAACCGGTGAAAGTGAACAACATCATTTTGCATTAAGCAAACAACCCAGAGATGTGATGATGTCCTATGGACAAATGGATTATCAATGGGTAGTGGATCAGGTAGCGGCAGGCATGGGAGTCTTGGGGAATGCCTATACGGGCGATCAATCTTTGCAATCTAATGTGACCGATGTGTTTGTCTCTGCTGTGCATGCTTTATTTGACGAGACGAAACGAGGACATGGATTATTGCAATCGCTGGGGGCATCCGCTCACGATGCAAAAGCATTTTTAGGTCGAACTATCCGTGCATTCAGTAATGATAACAGTAAAGAAAATGCCATTGCGGCACAGAACATCAATCGCAATAAAGCGGCTAACATGAATGGCTTAGCAGATTTTAAAGCTGACTTTTCTTCAAAACGTGAAGGGACATTTGGCGTAAATAGCAGTGGTGATTATAACTTAGCCATGAGCGTGAGCCAGATCAGTCATGCGGTTCCAGGTCAAAGTGAAGACGATGCCAGTCAAATTCAAACACGGCGTTTGATTTTGGATTTCGAGAGTCAAGGGCGAAAACATTCATTCGACTATCAATGGCGGCACGATGAAATGCTCATTCATAACTATAACCAAGGGCAGTTAGAGAAAACCTATTTTAAATTGATGTATGCAAAATTAAGCACGTTAACCCAAGGGAATCAGCAACGACAGGAAAGTCATGAGTATATGCAGCGCCAAGAATATAAAGCGAATCAATCCACGCCCAGTTTACAAAATGGTTATGTGAAACCCAAAACGTACAGCGAGCAAAAGAGTAATGTGCATTACACGGTATGAAGGCACAATCTTCATACCGCTTATTATACGAAGCAAGAATTTATCTATCGCGTTGTCTTTTTAGATTTTTAGAATTTTACAAAGTTTATAGTATTGAAAAATGAGGAAGCATCTTTCTCTAATGAATCATATGAACTATCTTGATAGTGGCGAAGAGAGTACTCAATATTGACGCCGACAGATTCGTTGAGAGGGTGCTTGCAGTTAAATCCAATATTTTCCATTAGCATTGAAGAAGAATTTGACGTTACTTTTTTAGCTCCTTTGTCCTCAGATATCGAGTGATGCTTGATACATTTGGCGTTTTTTAGTGATGTAATCGCTTCTTGATTTTTCAAAATATTGAATCGACCGGTCTTCGGCTCTTGTGATCTTCCTTGTGTTACATAGCTTAGAAATTGGTCATCTGAATTAAATTTTGGAAGTTGAAATAATGAAATGTTAATTCCTACCGATTCATCTTTTTCTTTTCCTCGTGACATCAAAACTAACTGATAAGCAGAATGTTGTACTTTGTGCCATTTACCTTGTTCCGGTGGCAAAATAGTAAGGCCTGATATAGGAATGACAGTTGATGAGCTAACGGCAGGAGGCATGCTCATACATGAAGCTAGAAGCATGATAAATGGGATAATTAATAATTTCATAGGTTCTTCTTCCTTGACGATAACGTAAATAGGTTTTTATTTTATCAGAGTTTGAATCTCTGGCCACAAGTGATTCAAAATCAATGGTTGTGCTTTTGTGGTAGGGTGTAAGCCATCTCGTTGAATGTATTCGCTGCGATTGTTTTCAGTAATCACCAATTCAATTGGAGCCAGCATAAATGGCACGAGAGCAATGCCGTTATCTTCTGCCAATTTGATAAAGCTGTTGCTGAACATCTCACCGTATCGACGTCCGTAGTTACTCGGCACCCGAATACCCACTAATAGTACCTTGGCATTGGCACGTAAACTTTTGGAAATCATGGATTGTAGATTTTTTTGCATTTGAGTGATGGATAAGCCTCTTAATCCATCGTTTGCCCCTAACTCAATGATGACCAGCTGTGGTTGGGTCAGTTGTAAAAGCTGATCCATTTGGCGCAAGCCTTCGCTGCTGGTTTGACCACTGATACTGGCATTGTGCACCTTATGAGGTAGGCCATTTTTAGCAATTTTGTTTTGCATGAGTGCAGGCCAACTTTCCTCAATTTGAATGCCGTAACCCGCACTCAAGCTGTCACCTAGCACCAAGATCGTTGGGGCTTGGGTGGCCCAAGAGAAACACGTGATGAATAAACTCAGTACAAAGAAAACAGATTTCATGGTCACTCCTATAAAAACTGCGCATATAGTAACCCGATCATGGCCAGATACCAGTGCTGGTGAGAGATAAATGTGTTCAATCCGGTCATTTTGCTGGTATTCTTGCTGGCGTATATTGTCCGTTGTTTTCATGTAGCCCAGTAGTAAGAGCGCCCCATGTCATTAGAGTTAGAGTCTTGGTCATTTCACATTAAGAATGATTTTTCGTTGTGCGGTTGGCGAACCCGATTTAGCGGCAAGCCTGTCATCGTATTTTTACACGGCAATGGTTTTTGTGGCTTAACGTATCGTCCAATGCTGCAAGAATTGGCGAAAGATTTTGATTTGATCATTCCAGACTTACCAGGACATGGTGACAGTGGTTATGGCCGTGATTTTCATGGTTGGAATGACACCGCTAAATTTATGTCCAGCGTGTTAAATAATTTATCTCATCAGATTCCGGCGACCACTCCCATTTTTGGTTTGGGCCACAGTTACGGTGGAGTCGTGACCGCATTAATGGCAGGCAGTCATGATAAGCGCTTTAAAAAAGTCATGCTGTTGGACCCAGTCATTTTTTCATCGGGCATGTTAAGTGTTATGAAGGCCGCGGATATTTTTGGCTTGTTAGAACATCACGAATTAGCCAAACAAGCCCGCAACCGCACTACCGTTTGGCCGAGCAAAGAAGCGGCGTATGATTATTTTCATGAGCGCGGCACATTTAAAGGTTGGAGTGAGGCATCATTACAAGCCTATGTGGATTACGCGTTAATGCCGTGTGAAGAGGGTGTCACCCTTAAGTGTCCAGTCGAAGTCGAAGCAAATATTTTTGCCAGTTACCCTAAAAAATTATGGTGGCATTTAAGAAAGATGCAGGCGCCGTGTAAAATTTTAATGGCCGAACGTTCTTTCCCATTTATCGCTCGCTCGGTGAATAAGCTCACTCAGTTAAAAGCCTATAGCGCAGAAGAGGTTCCAGGTGGGCACTGCTTCATGCAAGAGCGACCAGAAGAAACGGCAGAAATGATTAAACAGTGGTTCCAAGAAAGCCGAATCTTTTGATTCGGTTTTGCAGACAATTTAAATGCCGGTACTTATTCCGCTAAGATGGCGTAAGTGCCTTCAAATTCAACCGCAGTTTTACCAGAGCATTCGATGGTGGCGTGTAGCGTAATACGCGAGCGCCCACGGGCTTTAAAGTGTTCAATAAACTGAAGCACTTCTTCTTCGGATGGCGCATGACAAATGGCGCGGATACAGCCTTGCACCGGTGCCTTGTATTCAATACTGCCTTTGGTCACCACCTGGTTACACTCAATTCCCGCTTCTAAGGTTTTTAGATGGGCCATGCCCCAGCAGGCCATGACGGCCGCATTGTATAAGCTGCCGCCAAACGCGGTTTGTTTGTCATTAATATTGGGAGCGAGCGGGGCACTTAAAATCAAAGTGGAACCATCATAGCTTTCCACATCCATTTCCATAAACTGGGTAATGGGCAGATGAGTTTTAAAAAACGTAGAGAGTTTTTCACTAACAGCTTGTGGGGATGGTTTCATAACGATTTACAGCAATTTAATGATTTCTTGTGCGGCATTATACGGGGTTAAGGTTTGATCTAACACCGCTTGCTGTAATTTCGGTAATTGCGCTTTCACCTGTGGATTTTGTTTAAGCTTCATCTCTAGCATTTCGTGAATTAGCTTTTTTAACCAGTCTTGGCTTTGTTGAGCGCGATTATTGTCAAAAAAACCGTTCTCTTGCGCTTGGTTGGCATAGTCTTGAATCATTTGCCATACCGCTTCGATACCTTCATTTTCTTTGGCAGAACAGGTTTTCACCTGAGGTTGCCAAAAACCATCTTGGCTTAATAAATGAAAAGCGTTTTTATAATGGCGTTGCGTTTGCTGGGCCAAGTTAACGCTTTCACCGTCCGCTTTATTAATTACCAAGGCGTCAGCCAACTCCATGATGCCACGTTTGATGCCTTGCAAATCATCACCGGCATTGGGCAGCATGAGCACTAAAAAGAAATCCACCATGGCGGCGACTTCGTATTCGCTTTGACCCACACCGACGGTTTCCACCAAGATCACATCAAAGCCGGCGGCCTCACACAGCAACATGGTTTCACGAGTTTTTTGTGCCACGCCGCCTAATGCCCCTTCGGATGGAGAAGGGCGTATGTAGGCATTCTCTTCGCGGCTGAGTAATTCCATGCGGGTCTTATCCCCCAAGATACTGCCGCCACGAATGGGGGAGCTTGGGTCAACGGCAAGTACCGCCACTTTTTTGCCTTGTTTGATCAGGTGCAAACCAAACGCTTCGATAAACGTGGATTTGCCTACACCCGGAATACCGGTGATACCAATGCGAATGCTGTTACCTGTTTCAGGCAAGAGTTGATTGAGCAAGTCTTGAGCTTGTTCGCGATGAGAGTCCAGTTTGCTCTCTACCAGGGTGATGGCTTTGGCGAGAGCGCGTCTGTTACCGCTTTTGATTTGATCGATGTTTATCATAGTGTTGCGGTCGGACGTCGGGTGTCGGACGTCCGAAGCTTTGCGTCCGACTCCCGACCTCTGACGTCAGACCTTTCCGTTAATGGCATCCAATACTTGGCGAGCACTCACAGGGATTTTCGTACCCGGGCCAAAAATACCTTTAACGCCCGCATTGTATAAAAACTCGTAATCCTGTTTTGGAATCACACCACCGGCAATGACCACGATGTCATCGGCCCCTTGTTGTTTTAATTCTTCAATCAAAGCCGGTACCAAGGTTTTGTGGCCTGCGGCTAACGATGATACGCCAATGGCGTGCACATCGTTTTCGATGGCTTGTTTAGCCACTTCGGCAGGGGTTGAAAACATTGGCGATAAATCAATATCAAAGCCTACGTCTGCGAAAGCGGTTGCCACTACTTTGGCGCCACGATCGTGTCCGTCTTGTCCCATTTTGCACACTAACATGCGTGGGCGACGGCCATGTTTGGCTTCGAAGCTTTCAATGTCTGCTTGAATGGCTTGCCAGTCGGCATCGTTATTAAAGTCAGCACCGTATACACCACTAATGGTGCGAGACTGAGCTTGATAACGACCAAATTCTTTTTCCATTGCGTCCGAAATTTCCCCAACGGTTGCACGTAAGCGAGCAGCTTTTACGCTTAAGTCTAGCAGATTGCGCTCTCCATTTTTACGACTACCGTCTAGGGCACTTTTTGCAGCTTTGGTGATATCCGCTAAAGCTTGCTCTACCGCTGCATTATCACGGCTGGCACGAATGGATTGCAAACGTTTGATTTGCGAATCACGCACTGCCACGTTGTCCACTTCGAGGATATCCAAATCGTCTTCGCTTTCTAGCTGGTATTTATTCACCCCAACGATCACATCTTCGCCACGGTCAATACGAGCTTGTTTCTTCGCAGCACTTTCTTCAATACGTAATTTCGGTAAACCTGCTTCGATGGCTTTTGCCATGCCGCCTTTGTCTTCAATTTCTTCAATCAACTCCCACGCTTTATCGGCGAGCTGTTGAGTTAACGATTCCATCATATACGAGCCGCCCCATGGGTCGGCCACTTGTGGAATACCGGTTTCTTCTTGAATGATGATTTGCGTGTTACGAGCAATACGCGCGCTAAACTCGGTTGGCAGAGCCACGGCTTCATCTAATGCATTGGTGTGTAAAGACTGGGTGCCACCAAATACTGCCGCCATGGCTTCGATGGTGGTACGTACTACGTTGTTGTACGGGTCTTGCTCGGTTAGCGACCAGCCAGAGGTTTGCGAGTGTGTGCGCAACATGGATGATTTAGGATTCTTGGGATTAAATTCCGCCATGATGCGGTTCCATAATAAACGCCCAGCGCGCAGCTTCGCGATTTCCATATAGAAGTTCATGGAAATTCCCCAGAAGAAGGACAATCGCGGTGCGAAGGCATCCACATCTAGTCCAGCGTTAATGGCTGTGCGCACGTATTCACGGCCATCACTTAGGGTATAAGCCAATTCTAATGCGGCATCGGCACCGGCTTCTTGAATGTGATAACCAGAAATGGAAATGCTATTGAATTTCGGCATGTGCTCAGAGGTATATGCAATGATGTCGCCGATGATTTTCATGGAAGGAGCAGGTGGATAAATATAGGTATTACGTACCATGAATTCTTTGAGAATGTCGTTTTGAATGGTGCCGGATAGCTGCTCCTGTGAAACCCCTTGTTCTTCTGCTGCCACAATGTAGTTAGCGAGAATAGGAAGCACCGCACCGTTCATGGTCATGGACACAGACACTTTATCTAATGGAATTTCATTAAATAAAATTTTCATGTCTTCCACAGAGTCGATAGCCACACCCGCTTTACCCACGTCACCGGTCACTCGCTCGTGATCAGAGTCATAACCACGGTGAGTCGCTAAATCGAAGGCCACGGAAACACCTTGGGCACCGGCTTTTAAATTTTTACGATAAAATGCGTTGGATTCTTCAGCGGTAGAAAAGCCCGCATACTGACGAATGGTCCAAGGACGGCCTGCGTACATGGTGGCCATTGGGCCACGTACATAAGGCGCCATACCTGGAAAGGTATTATTGTATTCAAGATCTTTAACATCGTCCTGTGTGTACAACACCTTAATGGGCACACCTTCAGGTGTGTGCCATTCCATTTCTTCGGGTGTCATGCCTTTCATTTGCTTGGTAGCAAGAGCGGCCCATTCGTCGTATGTGTATTTTTTATCGCTCATATTTTTTGCCGTTTTGTCATACGTCGGGCGTCCGACGCAAAAACTCTTATTTATGCCATTACTCTGAAAAGCGTTAATGACGAAGGCCTAGCAAGGCAAAAATTTTAGAGTGACCGAGGATCACGATTAAATTCTTTAACACAGCTAGGGCGAGTAAATTAGCTTTTAATCCATTGGTTGAGATAGCTCGATCAGCACCCCATCACAACTCTTAGGGTGAATAAAAATCACCTTGCAGTTATGGGCACCAATATATGGCTCATCACTCAAAAATTCGTAGCCTTTGGTTTTCAAGCGGGCGATGTCTTCCTCAATGTTGTCCGATTCAAAACACAGGTGGTGCATGCCGCCACCTTTTTTCTCAATGTATTTTTGAATAGGGCCTTCACCGTTTAATGGGTGAACCAGTTCAATGCTGGTTTTATCAATTGGAAAAAACGCAGTACTGGTTTTGGCGCTTGCTACATCTTCTTTATGATCGAAAGTTTGGCCAAAATCATTCATGAAACGTTCAATGGCTTTATCCAAATCAGGAACCGCAATGGCAATGTGATTTAATCCAGTAATCATGTTGCGTCCTCTTAAAGTGTAACCAAAAAGGTATCTGTGTGTTCACGGCGACGTTGGCGAATGTCGTCTTCGGATTCAATTTCCACTTTTTCATCTGGCACAATCTTAAATAAAGGTTGGCCTTTCTTAATGATGGTGCCGTCTTCATCGATCAATACTTTTTCGATGGTTCCTGCAAACGGTGCGTTCACTTTGTTAAACATTTTCATCACTTCGACAATGTAAAGCGGTTGACCGGCTTCAAAGTGATCACCTTCTTGTACAAAAGGAGGGATACCAGGTGCTTCACAGCTGTAGAACATACCGCCAGACGCCGCAAGAATTTCATCGCCTTTGGCCGTTGGAGGTGGCACCAGCACCTTCATCATATTTTTCTGTAAGGTTTCATCCAATAAGGTATCTGGAATGAACACACTTAAATCATCGTTTACGTTCAGTGCATAGAAATCCACTTGCTCGGCAAGGTACGGCAGAATATTCAATACCTCACAACCACATTGATAGCCAAGGTGGGCGGATTGTACTTGTTGCCAAGTGGCATCATCAAAGCCTTCTGGTGTTGGGCCATTAATGATTTCACTTAATTCAATATAGTCTAAATCCGCTTGACCATGTTCTGCTAAGCGCTCTTCAAGACTGGCATAAAAATTAAGGGCCGCTTGCAGTACTTCATTATCGTGATCCCAGATCATGGTGGCCGCAGGGTCCGCGTCATTGAAGTCCATATTCAAGAAGTGATAAGTATCTGCAAGGATTTGCACTGGGTTTTCTAGCCAAGTCACTTGACCGCTATCAATGGCAAAATTGTATTGCTGAATGCTGAGCCAACCAGACAAAACATGGGGTTCGGCAAACAAACGCTCGATAGGGCGTGTCAGCAATAACTGTTTGCGCGTCAAAATGGTTTGCAGTGCGGCTTTTTCTTCATCGCTCTTGGTGTTGCTTAAAAGATTCGCACAAATTTGTTGGTACGCGTAAGGCACATCTAAGTTGTTGCATTGTTCTTTTAATAAACCCACAAGGGTTAAATATGGCACGATGAATTTTGTGGTTGGACGAGCATTAATATTGTTGCCGATAAACCAGTTTACTAAGCCGTAATGAAACTCAAGGTTAGTGGACAAGTCCTTACCTTGCAGTACAGTGCTGCGTAATACTTCGGCCATGGAGTCATAAGTGTTTAAACGATTTTCACCCACGGTTAACAATAGCGCGATGTTAGAATCATAAGCACCGGCCAAATGATATTTCATGAATACATCTGTGTCCGGATTATGCAAGCTGATGCCTTGGTCATCGCGAATCTCACCTTTCTGTGCATCGCTCCAATGTTCGATGATGCCACCTGCGTGTGGTGCTAATGCTTGGTTGGTGGCGTTAAGACGCGCTTCAACTGATGCATTGTTGCGTAAAACACGCTCTGGTTTTGGTAGGCGTGAGCCGTGGGCGGCTAACAGCACCATGGCTTCCACTAAACTTTCAACCAAGAAGTATTCGTTTGGATTGTCAGGGTTGCAGAACTTTAAGCTGTAGCATAATTCCGTGACACGGTGTTCAACTTGAATACGGGTGTTCATTTCCATGAAGAAATGTTGATCACGATCTACGATACATTCAAACGTAGAAACGCTATCTAAACCAACCGCTTGAGCGAAGCGTTCGGCTTCTTCTTCCATTTTTTGCAGGGTTTTAATGTCTTGATTTAAAACGGCGGCTTCTTGCTCGCGGCCTTCTTTGACCGCAGCAGTTAGCGCATTTTCTAAATCTTCTGTAATGACGGATACTTCGAGCAGTTTTTGTTCGTGCATTTGCAATGAACAATCACGACCGCCCAATGCCAAAGTCCAATCGCCATTACCCAATACTTGGATTTCTTGGTGACGAGTGGTTTCGATGTTTAACTCAATCAGGATGTTTTTATTATCACCGGAACCTGTTGCCTTCACTTCGTTTAGAATTTCTAATACAAGCGATGGCGCAAGCTTAGAGACCTGTGCTAACTGCTCATCAAGATCCCCTTCGAATGAACTTGGATTAGGCAGAATACGTTGGCCTTTGCCGCCGCCACCGCCGATGCATTTTAAACGCACACGGTTTTGTGGGAACTGTTTACCAATCTCAATCACTTGTTCGGCAATGGTTTCTTGCAGTTCGGCAATGCTGTATATATCAATGCCTTTATCATAGCTGGCTGCTAAGATTACATCGGCTTTGTCTTCTAATGTCTCACAAGCATCGAACTTAGCTTGGTCAATCTTTAGTTTTTCTTTTTTCGCTAATGCTAATAATGCTTTTTCGTCTTTGCATTTTTTAAGTATGGTTAATGCCGTGGCATTATCCAAACCCGGCGTCACACTCACACCTACTTTTAATGCAGTACGCTTGGCTTCGTCTTTTAAACCCGCGTCATGAACAGTTTTCGAGCACGGACCAATAAAGTTAAGGCCGGCATTCTCCATGGCACTAACCATGGTTTCATCTTCGGCCATGAAACCATAACCGGTGAAGATACTGTTGTAGCCGTTATCTTTTGCAATCTTGATGATTTGCTGAATACGAATATTACGCTCGTCTTTATCCACACCAGTGTAATCCGGTACGCGGTGTACACGCTTCGGATCGGTGAGTTGGCGCAATTCAGGCGCTAAAGCATTTTGATACACAATGCTGTCTTTTTCCGAAAGCAGAATACCGTAATGCTCAATTCCCATTTCAGTGAAAACATCCATGGCTTCTTTACGAATAGGGCCACGACAAATGATGAGTGGGCGCATGTGGGAACAATCGAAGGATTGTACCCACTCACTAAAGGCATTACCCAGTTGGCGATCTTTATGGATTAAAGGGTTGTTAAGATAAAACTCATTACTCATTTTTAATTCTCTTTATTCAGTGTTTTTCTAAATATTTGAAGCGATGGAAATTAAATTAGAAAAACTCCCTTTGAACGGATGTGAATGGTTCCGGAGTGTAATGTTTTAAATGAAACGCCATGTTCTCGCCTAACACCTTGCGCAAATCACTTGGCATGACGATTTGAGAAATACTGCCAAGACTTAATGCTTCATTTGGGTTCATTAATTCTTCTTCATAACGCTTACCTAAAAGGGCTTCTTGCTCTTTGCCCCATTGTGCGCTCTGCTCGCCACTCTTCACTGCCGCGCGAATGGCACGTAATTCATTTTTATACACAAACTCCACGCCGGCAGGTCCCATTACCGCAGCACGGGTGGATGGCAATGCCACCACAAAGTCTGCACCGGTTGGATAGTTATTGTAAGACGCGTAGGCGCCACCAAAAGCGTTACGAATAATTAATAAAAAGCGCGGTGTGCGTAAATCAATGATGGCATCCAACATGGCGCGACCGGCTTGTACGATACCTTGTGATTCTTGTTCACGCCCTGGTAAGAAACCGGTTGTGTCTTCCATGAAGATCACAGGAATGTTGTACAGATTGCAAAAACGAATGAAGCGCGCGTTTTTATACGCAGCGGCAATATCAATTTGTCCGGAAGCCACGGCGGAATTGTTGGCCACAAAGCCAATGACGTTTCCGCCCATACGGCCCAATGCACAAATGGTGTTGCGGGCGCGGTCCGGTTGAATTTCCATGAAGTCGCCATGGTCACACAATTGTTGAATGATGATGCTCACATCCAAAGGTGTGTTAAAGCCGCTTGGGCTGTTGAACGCTTTTTTCAACAGAATATCGATGTCCCAAGTTTTACGATCAATGGGGTCTGAGGTTTCTTGGTAAGGGGCAAATTCGCTGTTGTTATCTGGCAAATAATTCAGCAAACGTTTTACTTTTTTAAGGGCCGCCACTTCGTCTTTGACCACAAAGTCGGTGACGCCACTTTGGCTGTGAACCCCTGGGCCACCTAATTCATCTGGTGTCACATCTTCACCGAGTACACTTTTCACAACACCTGGGCCGGTTAAACCAAAGAAGGTGTCATTAGGCTGAATCATAAAGCTGCCTTGGCGCGGTAAGTAAGAACCACCACCTGCGTTAAAGCCAAACATACACATAATAGATGGAACAACACCGCTGATTTTACGTAATGCGGTAAAGGCTTCGGCATAACCATCTAAGCCGCCCACACCCGCTGGCACATACGCGCCGGCGCTGTCGTTAAGCCCAACTAATGGAATACGACGTTTACCGGCAAGCTCAAACAAACGCGCTAGCTTTTTACCATTGGTGGCATCCATTGAACCGGCACGAATAGTGAAATCGTGACCGTAAAGCGCCACATCACGGCCGTTAATTTTTACAACGGCGGTCACAATGCCTGCACCGTCTAAATTTTTACCCCAGTTTTGGAACAGTACTTTAGGGTCTTCGTCAGTCAGAACCGCAATACGCTCCCAAATGGTCATGCGGTTCTTGCTGTGTTGACGGGTGATGGCATCCACGCCCGGTGCGGTTTTAGGGCGGTTGATCAGGTCATAACCTTTCTTTAGGTTTTCTTCATAAAGGCCTGGGTTGTAGCTGGCTTGACCGGGAATGCTGAATTCCACTTCGGTGGCGGCATCGAATGGATTGGTCAGAGATGCGGTGGTGGATTTTGTCATGTTGCTCAATCACCTAAATTAGTAGGGTCTGGTTCACTCATATCAAGCGAGTTGCCTAGAATAATCAGGCGAATAGGGGCGTGAGTGAGCCAGTTATGGTTGTTGTAAAGTGGGTGGAATCATATAAGGCAATGTCTAGTATGTGAATAGCTGCAAATTTCCAAAGTGTTAGCAAAAACCAAATTAAATTCAGTAAATACAAGGCTTTGATGGCTTGTGTAGAGTAAATGACTCACAAAAAAGTTAAATATAAATAGACATAATCGCTCATTCTGATCACAGATCATGTCCAGATAAATAGACATAAACGATCACTTACTTGCTATTTGGTCAGACTTTGCCCCATTTATAGATCCTGCCTGTCAGGTCTCAGGCGGGTGTATTAGGCGTTTTCGGCGCTTTTGGACGTGCCTCGACACCCTGAGAAATTATGGCGAGTTATGTATGAAGATTAACCGAAATTCACCTGTTCACCCCACTTGACCTTATCTAGCGTTACTTTGACGCAATCCATTTTCGGATTGCGTTTCTGATAGCAGAGAAGTTGTTGATGTCGCTGTCTAGCTTTCACCTAGAACGGAGCAATAACAATGATAAAAATAATCAGTATTTGGGTGTTGTTACTGGCAAGCATGAGCAGTGCTTGGGCAGAGCCCGGGGATTACGGATTTTGGAAAACCCTTTCTAATCTCGTGAGCCCAGAGTCCGCCAATAATCCAGTTAACGATGCTCAGGCCCAGGGTATGTATCCTCTTACCAAGGACGACCCAAACTTTAATGACGACTTTAATCCAGCGGATTATGACAATTGGCAAAAAGTCGATGTGCCCGCCAGTACAGGTGCCATTTGTGGTAATGGCTCACCTTATAAATTCTTTGTATCCCGCGTACCGGATAGCAATAACACCGTTTTCTATTTTGAAGGGGGCGGTGCTTGTTGGGATTACGAAAGCTGTAGTGGTCAAGCGGGTATTCGTGGCGCGCGTAATCCAAATGGTATTCCGGATAATTATGTGCAAAACATTAACCTGTTGGATTTCAGCAATTCAGCTAATCTCGCCACAGCGGCCGTATCGCCATTGATTTATACCCATCACCCGTACAACCAATTTAAAACCGGTGAATGGAACATGGTGTACGTGCCGTATTGCACCGGCGATATTTATGTCGGTGATAAAACCGAAGTCTATGAAGACCCAACCGGGCAAAACCCAGATTTAGTTTGGCATCATAATGGATTGCGCAACGTGCAAGCCGTGGTGTCTTGGGTGAAAAATAATTTGCACAAGCCTAAGCAAATGTTAGCGGCAGGGTGCAGTGCAGGCTCCATCGGCGCGTTGTTAAATTACTCGAAACTGGCCGAAGATATGAGTTCGCAGTACAGCTACTTAATTGATGATTCCGGCCCTGTGTACTTAGCGCCGTTAGACAGTAACGATAAAGACACCTACCCATCATCACCACTGCATCGCGAAGTGCTATCCAGCTGGACGACGTTTGACCCGAATGACACCAGCAGTGAAAACCCAATCAATATGCTGGCGAACATTACCCCAGGGTTTGACCGCAATGTGTTGGCCTCATTGTACTCAGGCTTATCGGCGAAATTCCCAAGTGCCCGTTTAGGTATTACCCACTTCTTAGCCGACGGTAACTTTTCATCGTATTCCTACGAGCGTTTCCATGAGGATATTTATAACGACCCAGATGCTGAGTCTCGTCTGAATAAATTGCGCGCCCTATGGCAAAAAGACACCAAAGACAATCTATTGCCTTTGTTAGATGCCACCAACAACTGGGCCTATTACATGCCACTGTATCGTGACTTTAACGAAAGCCACTGCACCACCATTTTAGACTTGGAATACGGCGAAATTGCTGAGCAAGGCTTGGTGTTACGTGATTTCTTAAATAATGTGGTGAACTACCAAGGTGGTGCACCTATGCGCGCGGTAGAAACAGACCCACAAAGCGATTACGACAATAACCACAATTGGTTCTATGACCTAGTGGGCGGTTTGCTGTAATCCAATAAAGAAGTAAGAAAAATAAAACGCCTCCTTGTGAGGCGTTTTTTTGTGGGTTACTTTCTTGTGGTTAACACATTAAGAAAGGATGGACCTATGAGCGAAGCGGAAAACCTAACCAATCAAATTCAAGCCAATTTATACGATAACAATGACCAAACCCAAGGCACGTGGGCAGTGAGTTTTAATCAAGCTGAAAAGCATCTGAGCATTCAAGTGAAGGTAAGCGCTGCCAATGGTCAACCTCAAACATTGCACACAGCGTTAGAACCAACCGCCGTGAATGACTTAATTCAATTTTTAACCCTTGCTCAATCTAAACTTTAAGCTTGCAATCAAACCTTGGGTATAGAATTTGCGTTGTCCCAATATCCATCGAACAAGATGGTCACATAGGGACAACAGATGATACTCGGTACGCTGCGTAGCCTTTATGCTCAACCCACACAGGTAAAAGCGGAAAATCCAAGCGGCCAAACCTTACCGCTTGGCAATACCAAAAGCAGCTCTGTCATTACTCACTTAGAAACGTCTGAAAATTTGGCCAGTTTGACCCAAGGTTATGATGTTCGCAGCATGACGCCTCGCCAAATGGCGGACCTTAGTTTACAGATGTATCAAAACGGCATGATTACCTTTGAAGATCACGCCTTACTATCGTTTCAGCCGGACCTAGGATTGAATGACTTGGGTATGAACAAACCGGATGAGAAAAAAGACTACATGGCCCACTGGCAAGAACTAAAAGACTTTCATGATCAAAGAGGGGAAAGTCAGTTTGCGCAAAAAGATCAGCGAATACTTAATGTATTAGGCAACATCGAAGCCCTAGCGCAACAACAATACGCACAAGACGGGGAGTGGCAACAAGCGCAATAGGTGTATGTGTTAAACCGTCGTAGATTAAATAGAGCCTTCGCCATAAGCCAAGATGCGGGCCTGTAATAACCGTTCTCTTAAATAACTTTGTTTGTTGTGCCCTTCAGGAAACTGCGTCATGGCATTCACTTCGGCAATAATGCGTTTTTCTTGTGCTTTGTATTGAGTAAACCCTGGAATGTCTTCTGGTTGATACGCATCGTTCATGGCTTGGGCTTTTTGCTTATATGCATCAATAATGGCTTGGCTTTTAGCTTGGAACGTCGCTTTGTCTGTGGTGTTTTTTTCTAACCAAGCCAGTTTCAAACTTAACGCCTCAAAGGCCACCATACGGCCTTCACTTTCAATTTTTTCAATTAATTCATAAATGGCCTGCGGGTCGTGACCGGCAGGGTTATCAAAATATTCTTTAATGGTTTGCTTTTGCTCTTGGCGAGCAAAATAGGCTTTCACATTTGGATGCTCTAACCAGGATGCCTGTTCGGCATCGCTTGGGTTAAGTTCGCTGAGTTCATCGTTATTTGGATGTGAAGTGGCGGGTTGAGTGGTTTCGATAGTAGAGACAGCGGGTGTCGAAGTAGGGTTAGCTTGCTCCGCTGTGTCGAGCTTGGGCATGCTGGCTAATTGCCAAGTCAATCCTGCTGCTAAGATTACCCCTAAAACCATGATGAGTTGAAGTTTGTTCATGCCGCCTCCGCTGCCAAATTGTGAGTTACCAGCATAGGCTGCTCGTGCTTTAAAACTCAATATGGAAAGTGGTAAAAAATTGGAAGGGATAAGACAGTTTTTTATAAAGGGGCTGGGTGTGACTAATGGGTGTGTTACCGATTTCGCCTTACCCGCGATGGCGGGTATTAATATTCGCAAGTGCGTTTTATGGATTGTGTTAGTTATTCAATATTTTCGTATTTTGGATAATCAAAGCCAGTACGGTTTTTCTTTTCGGGGTTGCATCCCGGCTTCTCCGGTCATCCTGAGCATGTCGAAGGGCGCGGCTCGCCTCACGCCGCCAACCTAATAGAGTGAATGTGATTGTGGTTATGCGGAGCTCGGAGGCCGCATATTGTTATCGTTTCGTGTTTGGTTTTCGGTTGGCTCTGAAACAGGGTAGCTTGTAGGAAAGTGCGCCTGAGCTTGATTTTCGTTGTGCGTAAACATAATCGTTCGCCCTGAGCAGTGAGGAACGAACGTAGTCGAAGGGTGGCCGTTTTATAAGCGCATGTGCGTTAT